>JAIRLH010000190.1 GCA_031259485.1 Elusimicrobiota bacterium | reverse complement strand
CTACCAATAATTCTATTAAGGTAAAACCGTTTATTTTCTTCATACATTATTACCTCGTTATTTTGTATTTTATGCTCTACATTCATCTTCTTTATACCCGTAAAACAGATATACATTTTAACGACTTTAACATGGATTCCCGAATACAACTTTAGGGAATGATAAACACAAAAAAAAACGGATGGTATGTTTGAGACTATCTAATAACCCAAAATATAACAGCCGTAGTTTGCCGTCTTGCGACGGCAAACATTCAGCACAAAATATCGGGATTATAAGTTCCGACATTTTGTGCTTAATAACGGACTGTTTTTTGGCCTTGTATAAACTTTTGATTTCTCAAAAGCTCACCTTATTCTTTATAAGGTTCCAAAAACAGTATCAAATTTTTATAAGCCGATTTGTTGTTTTCTCCCTTTAGTAAAGGGAGTGTCGCTGAAAGCGACGAGGGATTTAATTATTCCCCTTTTCCTCCCCGCATTTATTGCGGGGTCTAAGGAGCGTCGGCTTTGCCGACGGGGTATTTGTTTTTATAACAACTTATATTAAATCTCTCTTCCGATTTTGAAAAAAGTTTCAAAATCTCCCTCTCTCTTTACTAAAGAGAGAAAACTGCAATGTCTATTTTCTCGGCTTACATTAACAACCGTTTACTCCTTAATTTTACTGCTTAATTTATTATATAACAAATTTACTAAATTTGTTATTCCAACAATACAAAAACCGCGCATTCGCCTGCTTTAAAGCAAATGAACAACAGGTTAGAACCATGCTCTAACCCTCTGATTATTATATAATAATAAATGCGGTGGAGGATATTATGAGCGATAAAAAGATAAAATTCGGCGTAATAGGCGCGGGCAAGATAGGCACTTTCCATGTCAGAACGCTTGCCAAAATGCAGGATGCGGAGCTTGTCGGCGTATGCGACAAAGACCCCGTGCGCGCCCAGAAACTTGCCTGGGAATATAACTGCGCCGCATATACCAGGCATGAAGATCTTATCCCCCAGATTGACGCCGTAATAGTAGCCGCTCCTACGGAGCTGCATCATCAGATCGGCATGTACTGCCTTGAGAGCGGGGTGCATACGCTTATGGAAAAACCGATAGCCTCCACCATGGAACAGGCGCGCGAGCTTATCGCCAAAGCTGCCGAAAAGAAAGTAATACTGCAAATAGGCCACGTGGAACGTTTTAATCCCGCCGTATTGGAAGCGTTTAAATATATCAAAAATCCCAAATTTATAGCCATAAAACGCCTCGGCCCCTATGATCCGCGCATGGCCGATATCGGCGTGGTGCTGGACTTAATGATACACGATATTGATCTGCTTTTGAGCATGCTGCAAAGCGACGTGGCAAGCGTAGACGCGGTGGGGCTGAGCGCGTTTTCCGACCATGAGGATATCGCCAATGTGCGCCTTAAATTCGCCGACGGTTGTACCGCGGACGTGACGGCCAGCCGCGCCAGCTTTGAGCGCGCCCGTTATATGAACCTTTACCAGCCGGACGCGTATATATCTGTTGACTTCATGAACGCGCGCGTTAAAATTTACCGCAAAAAAACGCCGGTGATAAAATCGCTTAACGATATTGAAGTTATATATCCCAATTTTGACAAGCAGCTCCCAATAACTTCCGAAATTATGCACTTTGTTGACTGCATACAAAACGAAAAGACCCCGGGCCCCAGCGGGGAAAAGGGCTCAAAAGCTCTGCAAATCGCGCTGAGGATTGTGGATGAAATCAAACGCTACAATGTGCCGCAAGGCAGGGAAGAAGACAAACGCCCCCCCGTGCTGGGCCTGGTGTCGGATATCGGCGGCGCGGCGAAAGTGGCTATTGACGAGACGCTCGGCAGCTTAAAGAGAGGGAAATGATTATGCCGCAGCTGATGCAGAACAATAAAAATGTGCTCGTAGTCGCGGGCGATGTTTCCGGCGACGTGCATGCATCAAATCTTATAAAAGCGATGAAAGAATGCTCGCCTGATATCACCGTCACTTCAATCGGCGGGGAGCGTATGAAAGCCGCGAGCGATAAATTCCTTGTAAATCTTGTCTCAAAGGGCGCTACGGGTTTTGTTGAACCTTTCAAGAAAATTCCGTTGTGGATGCGTCTTCTGGATATGGTAAAAAACTATATATCAACCGTCAATCCGGCCTGCGTTATTGCCGTGGATTTTTACGGTTTCAACCATCAGGTTTTGGGCATTGCCAAACACCGCGGCGTGCCGGCTTATTATTATGTTTGTCCGCAGGTATGGGCCAGCAGGCAGTACCGCGCAAAAACAATAGTAAGGCTGGCAAAGAAGATGTTTGTCATCTTTCCGTTTGAAAAAAAGATTTATACCGCGCTTGGCGGGGACGCGGTTTTTCTCGGCAATCCGCTTTTGGATACGGTGCCCGCGCCAAAACCTAAAATTTACGACGGCGGCAGGCTTAAGGAATGGAAAATCGGCTTCCTGCCCGGCAGCAGGCCCTCGGAAATAGCCAGGCATACAAAGCTGTTTTGGGATACTTTTAAGGAAATCCGCCGCGCTTATCCCAATGCGAAAGCTTATCTCTTTGCCGTGGCGGAGACGGATGATTCTACCATAGCCGGATTTTTGGGCGGCCAAATCCCG
>JAIRLH010000181.1 GCA_031259485.1 Elusimicrobiota bacterium | reverse complement strand
CCAGTCTAAAAGCCGGAATAAAATAAAAGCCGCGAGCAGAAAACCGCCCGTCTTGGGCAGGCAGGCGGCGGCGCAGAAATAACCGGCCATTTCGTCTATGACAATTTTGGGATTGTCATGCCCCTCAAAAGTTGATTTTGAGACAATCCAAACCGCAAACAAACTGAAACCCGCCGCAAAAACCAGCTGCGCCCACCAAGCGGCCGGCAGCAGAAAAACAAAAGGAACGGCCACAAGAGTGCCCAAAAAGCCCGCGCCCGTGTTTTTACGCCCCTTTAAAATATGCGCCGGCAGCAGGCTTACGCCGAAACCCGCCGCCAGAAAATCAAAAATGTTTTTCATTGTTTACTTTCTCATCTGTATCTATTAGGTTTATTTTACCGGCAGGCTCCATGATTTTTGCAGCATGGCCCAGTTGTTCTTTAAATAAGAAATGCCGCTGGCAATTGTGATTGCCGCCGCGATTACCGTGGCCCAGTACGGCGTTTTGGCCAGCAACACGTCTAAAAATTCAAGGCATGCGCGCAATGCGCCGCCGCTCAGCGGCAGCAGCACTTTAACGTCAATTATAAAAAATATCAGGCCGATGACGGAAAGCTGCACCACCGTTTTAAATTTGCCCCATCTTTCGGCCGCCAGAACATAATTGTCAAGCGCGGCCAAAACGCGAAGCGTGGATACCATTAACTCCCTCAGCACAATAAAAAACACCGCCCACACCGGCACGGAAAGCCCCTTCAGTTCCGTAAACGCGAAAAACGCCGCGCCCACGAGGATTTTATCCACAAAAGGGTCAACTATCGCGCCGAAAGGCGTATAAGTGTTTGTGCTTCGCGCGATTCGACCGTCCACCCAGTCCGTCGCGGCGGCCACGGCAAACAAAAGCGAGGATACCGCCAAAGCGGCATCGTTTTCCGTCGCCATCAGCAGGAACATAATTATGGAAAGCCCAGCGCGGGTGAGCGTAATTTTATTGGCGAGCGTCATTTTCATTTTAGTCATTTAAAAAGGGACTCTTTCAAATTTATATTTTTCTCAACGCCGGTAAGTCGGGTGCGCGTGTCGACGCCGTCGCTGCTTATGGAGATTTCATAAGGGAAATAATCCTTGCCGCCGAGCAGGAATTCCAGCCGGTAAATGCTGCCTTCCTCCGGCGTGAGGGCTATTTTATAGCCGTCCTCTGTTTTTTCAAATTCGGTTATTTTGTGCGTCTGCAGCAGCGCGGCGTAATTACCGAAGTCAAAAAGGGCTTTGTTGGCCTGCGAATCCTGCCATTCCTTCCACGGGAGGGCGGTTATCTTCTGCCCCTTCTCGTCAAGTATGCGGATTGTTTTTTTGTCGGTAACCGCGCTTTGGGTTATTTTGCCGTCCGGCCCGAAAGTATCCAGCCTGACTGCATTGCCCTTTTTGTAAATGCGCCCGTTGGAGGCGGATATATCCATACCCTCAAAAGTCGTCTTTTGCTCAAAAAACATGGCCGCGCTGCGCAGGTTTTTATCCCACGCCGTAAAATTGTTTATGACGCATTCCTTTGAATCTTGCGCGCATGGCCGCGGCTGATATGCAGTCGGTTGCCGTTGCGCCGCTTTAGCAGTCGGCGCGGCTTCCTTCTGCGCCGGTTTGGAAGGCTTTCCCGCCGGCGCGGTTTTAACCTCCGCCGCTGCCGTCACGGCCGCGCAGTATACAAAACAGAAAGTTAAAAATATTTTCAGAGTTTTCATAAAGTTAAATTTTATTAACAACAGCGTCGTTAATAATTACTTAAAAACCGTATCGTACCGCTTCTGCGCGCCTGCGGCCGCGCTTGCGCCGCCTTGCAGCTGCGCAAGGTGTTCCTCTATCAAATCAAAATGTATGTCCCAGCGGTTGGAGCCTTCGGGTTTGGAAATAAAACCTTTCATCTCAAGCACGCTCAAAATATTCGTCGCGCGCGCGCTGGAGCCAAAGTGCGCCTTTAATAAATCCTGCGATATGCGCCTGCGTTCTTTGACAAGAGTCAGGGCGGAAATCATTTCCTCCCGCGTGGTGCCAAGGCCCTCGCCAGAACGGGCGTCTTCCCCCTCAATACCTGCGGCGGACGCGGGGATTTGGAAAGGATAATCCGGCCCGCCCTGCGCGCGCAGGAAATCGGCTATTTTTGTAATTTCTTCCTCCGACACATAGGCGCCCTGCACGCGGTTGGGTTTTGGGTCGGATATGCCCAGATACAGCATATCGCCTTTGCCCAAAAGCATGTCAGCCCCGTTGGCGTCAAGCACCACGCGCGAATCTATTTTGGAGGTTACCTGAAAGCATATCCTTGACGGCAGATTGGCTTTAATCACGCCCGTTATAACATTGGTTGAAGGCCGCTGCGTGGAAAGCACCAGATGTATCCCCAGCGCGCGGCCCATCTGCGTGAGTCGCTGCACGCTGTCTTCTATCGCGGCTTTGGTCTGCAGCATCAAATCGGCAAGCTCGTCTATAATTACGACAATGTAAAACATTTTTTCTTCATTATTTTTCGGCGCCCATAAATTATAAGATTCTATATTTTTTACTTTGGCGACTTCAAATACTGACATGCGCTTTTCCATCACTTTTACCAAAGCCTGCAGGGATTTGACGGCGCCCGCCGCGTCTTTGACCACACCCACGTCCTCGCACGCGACTTTAGGGTCGTACAGATGCGGTATGCCTTCATAAAGCGTAAGTTCCACGCGCTTGGGGTCTATAAGCAATAATTTAAGTTCGTCCGGTTTACAGCGGTAAAGCAATGAGACAATTAGAGAATGCACACAAATACTCTTGCCGCTGTTTGTCGCGCCAGCCACCAGCAGATGCGGCATTTTGGAAATGACGGCAACCGCAGGATGCCCGTCGGCGTAGCGCCCCAGAGCTATCGCGGTTTTAAACTTGGATTGCGCAAAAGCCGCGTCATGCAAAATCTCGCGCATGCTTACCGTCAAAGGACGTTCGTTGGGAATTTCAAATCCTATGGCGTCTTTGCCCGGGATTGGCGCCTCCACCCTTATGCCGCGCGCTTTCATGGCGAGAGCAATATCATTTGAAATTGATACTATAGAACTTATTTTTACCCCGGGTTCCGGTTTGAGTTCATAACGCGTTACCACGGGGCCCGGCGCTACGCCGGTGACGGAAGCGGCAATGTCAAAATCCTTTAAAGTCGCCTCAAGCCTTTGGGTGGCGGCGGCGATTTCGGCGTCGCTTGGGCCTATAATATCTTCCTGAGCGGGCAGGCGCAACAGGTCAAGCGGCGGCAGTTCAAATTCTTTTTTGTGTTTTTCCCCGTCATAAGCTGCAGCCGGTTTGGCCGCAGCGGCAACGGAACGCGGCGGCATTTTGACCATTTCGGCCACGGGGCGGCTTATTTTTGGCAGAGGTTTGGGGGAATTATCGCCTTCGTCAACTACGCGGCGCGGCGCGTTTGGCTGCATGGTATTTTGAGATTGGGCGGTTTTGGCGGCGTCAATCTTTTGATTAAACTCGGCGCGCGCGGCCATCCAAGCGTTAAAATCGTTTTTGATTATTTCATTGGTTTTGCGGATTGTGGCGAGCCACGGTACGTCAAACAAAACATGCAGGCCCATAAAAATACACGCCAACGCAAAAAGACACGCGCCGGCAGATCCGGCGATTGAAGAAGCTCCCTCAAATAATGTTTTGCCAACGCTGCCGCCGGCAAGACTGGTGGCCGGAAACACTGATTTAAGAAAACTCAACTGCGCCGCAAGGCCTCCCAAAGTCATCAGCACGCCGAAAATCAGCGTAAGCACGGCCAGCGTGCGGTGTTTTACGCTGCGCCAAAGCCAGTAGAGAAATAATAAAGGCACCGGATAAGCCGCGCTGCCGAAAGTTTCCAAAAGCCTGCCGGAAACCGCCGCGCCCCAGGCCCCGTTATGGCGGCCCACCCACAAAACCCACGCCAGCCATAAAAAGAAAGCAAAAGAAAAAACCCAC
>JAIRLH010000136.1 GCA_031259485.1 Elusimicrobiota bacterium | reverse complement strand
TAATCCGCGCGGATAAATACGGCAAAAACGCGCGAATCATAGGCCGCGCATCCGCCGCCGGCGGTAAAGTATTCCTTAAAACGGTCTTAGGCGGGCGGCGCCTGCTGCGCCCGCCGCTTGGCGACGTTCTGCCCAGGATCTGCTGACGCAAATCACCTTAAATATCACCCGCCGCTCGATTACGACCTCACTGGCAAGCGGTATCTTTCCTTTATAATACCCGAAAGTCTTTATCGGGTATCCTGAATTAATAATATAAATAATGCAGGCAATGCTAAAATAGCATAGATTATGGACTTAGATAAAAATTGTATTATGGGAACTTTTTAGTTATTCCATAAATTTACCTTGTTATCTATGCTCTTTAGCAATGCCATAATGCAAACAGTATTGTAAAATCTGGGGACATTTAGTATAAAAAATAAATGTCTATTTTCAATTGCACGAGGATATGATAATGAAATTAAATAAAAAGGCTTTTACTTTAATTGAATTACTTGTCGTTATTTTAATAATCGGCATACTAGCCGCTATTGCAGTCCCGCAATATCAAAAATCAGTTCTTAAATCACAATTTGTCCAAATGCAACTCGCCGCAAACAGTTGGGTAAAAGAATTGGAATTTTATTATTTGACTAACGGGAGCTATCCTCCTGATAACCATATTAATGAAACCTATGCACAGATAAATATACAATACCCGGGCTGCACTTTTGGCGCGCAAGATCAGATGACATGCAAAAATTTCATTCTTAACCCGTCTTATTGGGGCCAAACCGGCGTTATTGTAGCCGCGCGCAAACCCTGGGAAGACTCTGATTTGCTTTATTTCGTGTGGGCGGCAAAAAGTCAATATCCGAACAGAAAAGAATGTTGCGGCAAGACGGACACCAAATATGAATATTTTTGCAAAAACATAAGCAAAACCGGCATTGTGTTAAGAAGTAATCCTAACGGCCGCCAACACAACAGACATAACTGCTACGAATTATGATTTTTTGTTTGCCGCCGCAAAATGATAAAATTCAACTATGCTCCGCAAAAGAATATTTATCGGCGGTATTGTGCAGGCCGTCGGGTTCAGGCCCTTTGTTTATAAACTGGCCCGCGGCTTGGGTTTGCGCGGCTGGGCGGCTAATACGCCGCGCGGCGTCGTCATAGAAGCGCAGGGCGCGCCGGCGAAAATAAAAATTTTTCTTGAAGCTTTAAAAATAAAAGCCCCCGCCGCAAGCCGTATTGACGAAATAACAACAGCCGACGTCCCGCTTAAAAAAGAAAATAAGTTTGTAATCAGAGACAGCATAAAAGGCGCGGCGGCGACTTCCGTGCCGCCGGATATCGCAATCTGTAAAGACTGCCAAAAAGATATTGCCGACAAAAAAAACCGCCGCTTCCGTTATCCCTTCACAAATTGCACAAACTGCGGGCCGCGTTTTACCATAATAAAAAATCTGCCTTACGACAGGGCGCAAAGCACCATGAGGCCTTTCAAAATATGCCCCGCATGCCGCGCGGAATTTGGGGACCCGCGCGACCGCCGATTCCACGCGCAGCCTAACTGCTGTCCCGTATGCGGCCCGCGCGTGAGCTTCATTTACAAAGGCAAAGCCGCCGGCGGACTTGAAGAAGCGGCGCTGCAAATCAAAAGAGGCAGAATAATCGCCATAAAAAGTTTGGGCGGGTTTCACCTGGCTTGCGACGCCTTAAATAAAGCCGTCGTCGCACGCCTGCGCGCGCGCAAAAATCGGCCGCACAAACCGCTGGCACTGATGTTCGGCAATATCAAAGAAATAAAAAAATATTGCTATGCGAACGCGGAGGAGGAACGGCTGCTGAAATCCGCCGCCGCGCCGGCGGTGATGCTGAAAAAACGGCGCGACATCGCGCTAATCAGCGAAGGGCTTTATACTTTCGGCGTTATGTTGCCTTACACGCCGCTGCATAAAATTTTATTTGATATACTTGGCCCCGCGCCGCTGGTTATGACTTCGGGCAATATATCGGGCCAGCCGATATGTATTGATAATAATGAAGCCTTGGACGACCTTGGCGATATTGCCGACGGCTTCCTTCTGCACGACCGCAAAATACATAACCGCATGGACGACAGCGTGCTTTTTGAGCTGGGCGGCAGAATTCATTTTTTGCGCCGCGCGCGCGGATACGCGCCCGGGCATATAACGCTTCCTTCCCGTCTAAAAAAACCAATGCTTGCGCTGGGCGCGAATCTCGCCAGCAGTTTTTGCTTGGGCAAAGATGATAAGCTTTTTTTGAGCCAGTATATCGGCGATTTGGACAATGCGGGCAATATTTTATACTTCAAAGAAACAATAAAAAAAATGCAAAGTCTGTTGAATGTCCGGCCACAAATTTTCCTGCGCGACGCGCACCCCGCCTATTACGCCGCGGCGTACAATCCGCGCGCGCTGAAGGTGCGGCACCATCTGGCGCACGCGCTGGCCGTCGCGGCGGAGCATGATTTGCGCCGCGGGTTTTTATGTTTCGCTTTTGACGGCGCGGGCCTGGGCGCGGATAACACCATATGGGGCGCGGAATTTTTGGAAATCAGCCGCGGCGAATGGCGGCGCGCCGGCTGCCTTAAGCCCGTAAAAATTTTCGGCGGGGAAAGCGCGACAAAAGACATTTGGAAGTGTGGGCTTTCATACCTGCTTGCGGCGGGTTTTAAGGACGCGCAAATAAAAAATATCCTGCGCGTTGACGACGCGGCAGCCGCGCTGGGCGCGTCGCGCGCAGGCCTCAACTGTTATACCTACAGCGGCGCGGGCCGCCTGTTTGACGCAGCTGCCGCCATACTGGGTTTGTGCGCGCAGGCCACATATCAGGCGCAGGGCGCAATGCTGCTGGAAAGCGCGGCCGCGCGCGCGTTAACAAAAACCTATTATAGTTTTGTCGTGGAGGAGAAAGGCGGCCTTATCTTCGTTGACACTGCGCCGCTGATACGAGGGCTTGTCGCTGACCGCCGGCGGCCGGCTGAAGCGGCGGCAAAATTTCACAATACTTTGGCGCGGATTATTTTGACGGCCGCGCTGAAGCTGCGCGCGCGGGAAGTCGCTTTGTGCGGCGGCGTGTTTCAAAACAAAATTCTGCTGGCGCGCGCGCAGGCGCTGCTGGCGGCGGCGGGCATAAAAGTCTACGCCAATAATATCCTGCCAGTTGGCGACGGCGCAATCGCCGCCGGCCAGCTTTACGCAAAATACGCCGGTTTCGTATAATTTTTGTGCGCTGTCATTTCGCCCCACAAACCGTGTTGCTTTTTTGCGCTTTACTTTAATTGATGATTAAAAGCGTAAAGGAAACTAAAGTCCCTTCAAATTCGGGTGGAATATTTGCCAAAGAAAGCGTGAGCAAACTTTGCCCAAGGCTGTATTTATCTGT
The DNA here is from genome assembly GCA_031259485.1 of Elusimicrobiota bacterium. Classification (GTDB taxonomy): domain Bacteria; phylum Elusimicrobiota; class Elusimicrobia; order Elusimicrobiales; family Elusimicrobiaceae; genus Proelusimicrobium. The sequence continues at coordinate 7,497 of JAIRLH010000136.1, read as the reverse complement.
TGCTTTTATTTTACGCTATTTACAAAAGATTTTGCGACAAAAAAGCCCGCTTTCTGATGGTTGTTGTCAGAAAGCGGGCTTGCGACGGAGCTTGCCCAGTAGAGGGATTGAACCTCTGACCTTTCCCATGTCAAGGGAACGCGCTACCGCTGCGCCAACTGGGCTTAAAGATAAACTTTACATCGGGTTTCGTCAGATAATCTTATATCGCATATTATACTAATTTCGTTTTTTGAAGTACAGAAAAACCGTATTTGCAAAAAAGAACTCCCCCGCCTTTGGGCGAGGGAGCTCCAGTTGTTAATTATTCTTTATAAGCACGTATTTGTCGGATAGTTTGCCAGTGATTTTTTGGCCGTTCATGTCAAGCTGTATCAGCTTGTTTTCGCCGACTTTATAATACGGCGGGAAGGCCAAATCCTTAGTGTCTAGGGTTACGGAACTCCCGTCCTTATCCCAGGAAAACTTCCCCGCACCTTTGAAAGAATTGTCGCTTTTACCCAGATACGTATAGCTTATTTTATAAGTTTCCTGCGGGCTTAAAGTGAGCTCCACTTTTATGCCCTCGCAATCCGCGCAGGGGATTACTCCCGTATAAGTCCCGTCCCAGTCCACGCTGTTTCTGGAATTATGCACTTTGTCAGCATACTTATTATGTTCTTCATTGTGTTTTATGACGTTATTGCGACTGACGCAAGCCACCATGGCAAACATAAAAGCAATCGCTGCTGCCGGATAAATAATCTTCTTCATCCTTTACTACCCCCTGTTTGTTTGTATTAATACTCTTATATTTTACAAAAATGAACGATTGGCGAAATCATGGCAAAATGTCCGCCGCGCTTGGCGTGTAGGTATCGGTTATAATTAGAAGTATATATCCAACGCGTCTATGCGTTTGTTGTCGTGGGTATAGACTCGCAGGGAGAGTTTGCGGTCAACAATCTGTATATGCGCAAAGTGCGGAACTTCAAAATATTTTGACGACCATTCGTTGTAAAATTCTTTCTTTTCAAAAAGCTTCCCGCCGCCTCCCACGGTGATATATATAGGCCCGGTCTGGCCCGTGCCGGCTTTTTGGTCTCTGATTATAGGCGCTGTTCTCTCGTACGCGCCTTGGCGGCCCTGTATTACAAGTTTCACTTTATAAGCTTCAAAAAGCGGCGCAAGCATCGCGCTGAGTTTATCCGGCACCGGCCCGCTGGAATAAACGGGGTGGTGCAGGACGACTATTTTCCAGCTTGCGCTGTCCGCAGTGGAAAGCGCGTTTTTAAGCCATTCGTACTGAGAGCTTTTAAGTTCCAGCTTTGAGGCGTTCGGCACACCGTAAACAAAATTAGTATCCAAAAAAATCAGGCGCGCATTGGCCGTGTCTATATAGTAATAATAAGGCGTGCCTTTGCTCCACGGCATGGTATGTATACGGCGGTAATTTGCGGCCAGGAATCCGCGGCCCTCCTTTTCCGCATTGCGGTTGGGGCCGTATTCGTCTTCGCCCAACGCGGCGAGCAGCGCCGCATTTTGCAGCGCCGGCGCGAAGGGGATAAAAAAGTCCGCATTATTGCCGCTTGCCGTGCCGTCGGCCGCGATATTGCCGGTGTGCACTATAAAATCCGCCTCGTATCCGGACATGCTCTGCGCGGCGGTTCTTTTAATTTCGTCAGTTGATCCCTCGTGCGGGGAAGAAGTATTGCCCACGACTAAAAAATTTACTATCTTACGTTCGGCCGAATAGAGGGTTTTGAAGGTGCCCTGTGCAGGCTCCTGCGTGCCGGTTTCGTCAGCGTTCATAACATAAATTTTGTAACAGAACTTCGTATTGGGTATAAGCCCGTGCAGGGTGAGAGAATGTTCTTCGCGTTTGGACGCGACTGCCATAAGCTGCGAACATTTGCCCTCGGGCCCGTATTCTATCCACGCGGGGGTGGGGACGTCCGTCGCCCATTTTATTACGGCGGTGGTTTGCTCGGCGTCTTCAACGTAGGGACCGCGTATTATGTTCGCGGCGTTAAGTCCGCACGCCGCGGCCAGCAAAGCGGCGGCGAAGAAAAAGTTTTTCATATTTCAATTCTACAAAATTTAAATAAGAGGCTGTGCCAAGCCGTGATATTTTTGCTATCCTTTATATTATGAAGAAAGTCATCTTTTGCTTCGCTCTGCTTGCCGCGGCGCCCTATGTATGTGGGTTTGAGGTGTCGGACACCCATACCCACAGCTCTTTATTCTGGCGAAATAATATATCGGTCGTGGCGCGGCCTGTTTACGCGCTTTCCCTTGGCGCTGAATTTGATTTGACCGAGCACGATAATTTTGCTCATCACATCTACGCCCTGCGCATGCCCATAACTCTGCGCTCGGGCGGGGATACTCAGTTCACGCTGCGTCCGTTTTATTATCCGGATAATGCCAACGGGGCCAGCGCGTGGGGCGCGTTCGCAGCCGTCAGAATGCTTGTAAACAGCGACGAGGTAGAAAATTCTTACGCCAACGCGCAGCTCAGCGCGGCCTACGCGGCGCAGAAGGCCGACGTTATCAAAAACGGCTTGATTACGCGGGATGACGACTTCCGCCAGTTGGCGTACGGGCTGCTGGTAAACTTCAATTATTTTGACAGCTACAGTTTTGATTTGGCCGGCACGGTTTATCAGTATCTCTCCGGCATTGACGGCGTGCAGAGCGTATTCGGCGTATTGAACCAGGCGGAGGCGGCTGATCTCGGGACTCTTGATTATGTGCTCAGTCTGCCCTATTACAGCGCGGGCGTTAAGATAAGGTGGATGTCCTCGGCCAGCAGGTCGGATAATTATATTTCTTACAGATATTTTGACACGCACAATGCCGGCGGCGCGCATTCGCTTATGCTTGGGACTATGGTGAATCTCGGCATGGATTTTTTTATAAATTTTGCCTATAACCACATTTTCCGCGCGGGCGCGGACAGGGATTTATATTCAGCCGGCATAACATATAAATTTTAAATTCCGCAGGGGGCCGCTATGACAGATAAACAGAGTGATAAAACCGATGTCGACCACAAAGACCCGGCTACAAGGGTGCTGTCCTTAATATCGCATAAAATCAAGACGCCGCTTTCCATCATCAACGGCTATGCGGAGGCGATTTTGTCCCAGACAAAACCAGGGGAGCTTTCTTCCTTCGCTTCAAAAGCCTTGCTTGACATAAATAAGCAGGGTGAAAAACTTTCCGTGTTGGTGGACAAACTTGTGCGTTTTTCCAGCGTAAGCAGTTTGGCAAAAGATGCCGTCAAAAAAGACATGATGAAGGTGCGGCCGGTTTTCTCCTCCGTATCGGGCAAATGCGTTATGAGGGATGATTCCCTGAATATTATGTCCTCCGATATGACCATAAGATTTCAAGGCCCCGCCATTGAAATAAAATGCGACCCGGATACGGAAATTTACGCAGATAAAGCCCTTGTTTCCATAGCCGTGGAAGAGCTTATGGACAATGCGGTAAAATTCAACAATAACGCGCCCAAGAAAATAAGACTGTTTTATTATGAGGAAGAGGACAGAGACGTTCTGGCTGTAGCCGACAACGGCGTGGGCATAAAAGAAGAGCATATAAATAAAATCTTTGAAAAGTTTTACCAGATTGATGATTTTTTCACCGGCCAGATAGAAGGCTGGGGCCTTGGCCTCGCGCTTGTAAAGCGCATAATGAGCCTTCACGGCGGCACGATATCCGTGCGCTCGCAGTACGGCGTTGGGACCATAATTTCCCTGCGCTTTCCTAAGCACGGCGCGTTGCAGAAGCAGGCGTAAAATGCCTTTGAACGAAGAAGAAACAATAACAAAACTGTTTGTACAAACCGAACAGTGCGACGGCAGCCTACGCGCCGCGGGCGAAGATTTTGCCCGCTTTTACGGACGGCTTGAGCTTATAGTCAAGCAGCACCGCCGCCGTATGCCCGTGCGCGACGGCGGATTTCAGGATGATTTCCGCGCCGCAGTCGCGCAATTACGCGCCCTGGCCGATACCGCGCAGGATTCTTGGCAGGCCGCGCGATCGTGCTATTACGCGTCAGACAGAGCGGCCTTCGTGCGCGAGCACCGCGTGGCAATAAAACAGCTTAAGTCGGCCGCGGTTTCCTTCCACCGCCGCGCTGGCGAAATTTACGATGTCTATAAAAATCTCAGCGCGCTGTGCGGAGATTTGCCGCTTAGGCTTAACTGGTGGCTTCTTGAATCCTCGGCGAATGATTTGGTCAAAACCGCCGTAAGCATTTCTGCCCTTACAAGGAATATGGAGAAATATTATGAATAACCCCTTTAAACGCGGCCCTAAGGCCGCGCCCGCGCCCGTAAAAAGCGGAGCCGAGGTTTACCGCAATATCAACACCGCGTGCATTATAGCCATTGCGGCCGTCTGCATAACCATGGCTTTGATTTATACAAAAACCATACTGGTGCCGCTCGTAATATCGGTTTTTATATATACCATGATGACGCCGGTAATCAGGTTTCTGCACGCGCGCTTCCGCTTACCTAGGTGGCTGGCTCTTATAACGGCCTCGCTGCTGGCAGGGGTGTTGCTGGTTGCGCTGGTAATATTTATGATTCATTCCGTGACAAATCTTATACAGGTAGCCGGCGCGTATAATGCAAAACTGCTGCAGGCTTTCAACTGGGTAGCCAACTTTTTTAAGGGCTATAACCTGCCCTTTGCGGAGGATATTAATGATTTGCAGGGCATAATCTCGCTCATGAGCAGCCAGCATGTGGGAGATATAGTAAGGGTCGGCGCTGGTTTTACTTTTAAAATATTGTCTTATTCGGCGCTGGTTTTGATATTCGTTTTCTTTTTATTAATGGGCAACGGGCGTTCACCCGCCAGCAACACCGTGCTTAGAGAGATGCAGAACAAAATTTCGGCTTATTTGTTTATACACATTTTATTGTCGCTGCTTACCGGCGTGACGGTCGGGATAGTTTACTTTTCCGCCGGTTTGGAATTAGCAACGATGTTCGCCGTACTGACCGTAATACTAAATTTTATACCGAATGTCGGCTCAATAATCGCGGTTTTGCTGCCGCTTCCCATTGCGTTGATACAATACGGTTTCGGGCCGCAGTTCTGGGTGGTGCTTATAATACCTTCGTGCCTGCAGTTTGCAATAGGCAGCATTCTGGAGCCTAAGCTGCTGGGATCAGGTTTGGATTTGCACCCCGTGGCGGTAATCGGCTCCCTTATTTTTTGGGCGCTGGTGTGGGGGATACCGGGCGCGTTTTTGGCGGCGCCGATAACCTCGGCCATACGCGTTATTTTAAGCCAGTTTGAACCGACGAGACCCTTTGCCGAAATCCTTGCCGGCCGCCTGCCGAAATGATTTTCCGGCGATTTTTATTGACTCGTGTCCCATAAGTATAATATCATTGATAAATAAGGAGAAATAAATGAAAAACTTAATTAAGTTCGCACTCGTTTTTGCTTTCGCGGCTGGTTTAGCGGCCTGCAGCAAAAACGTTAAAAACCAGCCTGTTGCCGACAGCGCCGCTGGCAAAGGTTCCGTGCCTGAAATCACCGCCGAAGAAATCGCCGTCTTTGAAGATGACGACGCTGTCTACGGCGTCGGCGTTATATCTGACGTTTCAGTCACGCTTGCGCCCGTTTACTTTGCGCTGGACCAATACACGCTGACCAAAGAAAACAGGGCGGTGCTTGACGCTAACGTGGAGGTCCTAAAAGCCAGAGGCATAAACGCGATAACCGTTGAAGGTAACTGCGACGAACGCGGTACCATCTCATACAATATCGCTCTGGGCGACAAAAGGGCCAAGGAAGTCAAAGATTATTATATTAAACGCGGCATAAACGCCAATAATATCAAAACGATATCTTATGGCGAGGAAAAGCCCGTCTGCTTTGACCGCAACGAAACCTGCTGGGCCCAGAACCGCAAGGCCGATACAATAGTCAAATGATTATTGCAGGGAGCTTAAAAATGTTTAATAAAAAAATATTTCTTATTATAACAGGATTAAGTTCCCTGCTTTTTTTGCAGGGTTGCATTGTTACGCAGGCGGACGTTGGCGTGCTAAAGACGCAAATAGCCGCATTGAACCAGACTTTGCAGGACGTGCAGCGCAACCAGGCCTCCGTTGACCAGCAGATGGAAGATATTACGGACCGCCTCACCCAGTCTGTTGACAATCTTCACAATTTTGATTATAAATTAGACGCAATCACAACTAAGCTGGGCGATATTTCTTCCCAGCTTGACGGCGTAAAAGAAGCCCGATACAAAATGCCGCCTGCCGAGGTTTACGCACAGGCAAAAACCCAATTTGACGCCAAACAGTACGAAAGTGCCGCAAGCGGTTTCAGCCTTTATCTTAAAGAAGCCCCGCAAGGCGCGCAGGCCCAAGGCGCGTGGCTTTTCCTCGCGGGCAGCTATTTCAATATTGGAGAATACCAGAAAGCGGCCGTCGCCGCGGCCACTCTGCTTGAGAAATATCCCGACGGCCGCCATAGCGCCAACGCGCGTATACTTTACGCTCGCAGCATACTGCCTCTTGACAAAAAGGACGAGGCGCAAAAATACCTCAAATCCGTCGTGCAGGATTTCAGAAATACTCCCGAAGCGGCCGAGGCCGCCCGTCTGCTGGAAGGGATAAAATAAATGAAATTTCTAAAGTATTTCGCCGCGGTTTTGGTACTGCTGCCGTTGCTTGCCATTGCCAAGGAAACGGATGTTTATATCGGAGTATCTTCTAAATATAATCCCGGCAACCTGCCTAAAATAGCCGTAGCCGGTTTCGGCGTGCGCGACGGCGCGCCCGAAGAAAAGCAAACCGCCGCCACGGTGGGCGAGGTGGTGCGCGCCGATTTAATGCGCAGCCGCTATTTTGAAATTTCCGACGATATCCGCCAGCCTGATACCTCTGATTTAGGCAAAGCACTAGCCGAGTGTAAAGAAAAGAGAATTGATTACCTGCTCTTTGGCCAGGTGAGCGCGGGTGCCGGCGAGGGCCAGTGGGAAATAAAAGCTTTCCTCTACGACAGCGAGAGCAAAAAAGCCGCGCTGGCAAAAAGTTTTAAAGGCAGTTCCAAAAGTTTGAGGCGAACGGCGCATATACTGGCGGATAATATAGTGCAGTTGCTCACGGGCCGCCGCGGCATAGCCGATACCAAGATAGCTTTTGCCAACGATTCCACGGGCCGCAAAGAAATTTATATGGTGGATTACGACGGCTACAATCTGGCGAAACTCACAAAAGATAATTCCATCGCGCTGCTGCCGCGCTGGAGTAGCGACGCAACCAAAATTTACTACACCACTTACCGCCGCCGCAACCCCGATATTTTTGCGATAGACCTTAGAGAAGGCGTGATAAAACCCATAATAAAAGGCGAGGGCCTAAACCTTATAGGCGGCGTCTCGCCCGACGACAAACGCATAGTGCTTACGCTATCGCGCGGCGATAATCCCAATATTTATCTGCAGGAGCTGGAATCCGGTCTTCTTAGCCGCCT
>JAIRLH010000107.1 GCA_031259485.1 Elusimicrobiota bacterium | reverse complement strand
GTTTACTTTAATTGAATTGCTTGTAGTTGTTTTAATTATCGGCATTCTCGCCGCTATCGCCCTGCCTCAATATCAGAAAGCCGTTGAAAAAAGCCATTTTGCCGAAGCGTTTTCTGTAATTAATGCAATAGGCAAGGCGCAGGAGGCATATAAATTAGTTTATGGGGATTATTCCCTCACTTTTGAGCCTTTGGATATTCAAATACAAAATGCGACGCCGATAAACGGTCTGCCAACCGGAAATCTTGCGGCACTTTCCGGCGGTAAATTGAGAGGGCAAAATTTTGATTATGTAATAAGCAGTTATAGCGCCGGAACTTTCTGGAAGGGAAATATTATTGCCGTCAGAAGAGCGGGACGATTTCAGACATGCGGTTTTGTATACTCAAAAGGTCATATTTATTGTATTTGTCCCGCCAGTGAAGGGAAAGGTCCTGAATTTTGTGAAGAAATGCATAACGGCACGCTGTATTATGCAAACGAGGGAGGGTGGGCAATATATAAATAACCGCGTATCCGCTTCTGCCTTATTGAAAGAACCCGCTTGAAATTAGAAAATTACAAACGGGTTTTTATGTTTTTCCCCGCGTATATAACGCATGTTCCGTCAAACCTTTTGTTATAATATTACTAGAATGAAAGCAATTTATATAATATTGGCCATAGGTTTGTTTTTGCTGCTGCTTTCCATGGAGCGAGTTCAGAAAGAGCGCACGGGCCGCCAGGTCGCCGCGCTTATGGAGGATATTGAATTTAAAAAAGCGCGCAACCAGTACCTGCGCTATAAGACTGGGATTTATAACTCGCCCGATAAAATTATACCCGCCGCGCAGGAGCGCGGGCTGGTAATGACGCCAGCCGCGAATATCATAATGCTGGGAGAAGATAAATGACTGCGGGCGAACGCATGAAAATATGCGGGTTCTTATGCCTTGTGCCGGCGGCGTGTCTTGCCGCGCGGCTGTTTTATTTGCAAACTTTCCGCCACGGCGAGCTCGCTGGCAAGGCCGAAAGCCGTACATATACGCAGACGGCGCAAAACACTCTGCGCGGCCGCATACTGGACAGAAGCGGCATCGTGCTGGCGGAATCGCTGCGCACTTATGCCGTCGCGGTAAGCAAAAAAAACGTCAACGACGCCGAAGGCTTGATAAAGGCTTTAAGCGAAGTTTTAGGACTCAAACCCGCTGACGTCAAAAAAAGCTGGCGCGAAAAAAAGAATTTTTTTTATGTTAAAAAACACGTAAGCCCGCCCGAGTACGAAGCGCTTGAAAGCCGTCTGCGCTCCGCCGGCCTGCGCGGCGTGGAAATAGAGCCCGAGTACACTCGCATTTATCCTTTTGACGGCATAGCGCAGGATATTCTGGGGGCCGTAAACTCCCGCAACAAGGGGCTTTCGGGCATAGAACTTATGTATAACAAAGAACTCTCGGAGGAGCTTGAATCCCGCCGCGTCAAACGCGCGCGCAGCGGCGGGATAATATATGATAAATCCCAGCTGGTCAACGCGGACACCGCGGACGTTTACCTGACGATAGACGCCGTGGGCCAGTACTATACCGAGAGCATTCTGAAAAAATACGCGCAGCGGCACGGAGTAAAAAACGCGTTCGCGATTGTGCAGGACAGCCGCAACGGCAATATTTTGGCGGCAGCTTCCTACCCCGCGCTGGACGGGCGGGCCCTGCCTTTCCAGTTCTCCTATGAGCCGGGTTCTACCTTCAAAACTTTGGCCGTCGCCGCGGCGCTTGACACCGGCGCAATAAAGCCCTCAGATATAATAGACATGGAAAATAATAAATGGACAATCAGCGGCATAACCATCAGAGACCATCAAAAAAAGCCCGCGCTTACGATAAGCGAGATTTTGGAAGTTTCTTCAAACATCGGCGCGGCGAAGATTGCCGATAAAGTCGGGGCTAAAACCATGTATGCTTATATCAAGAAATTCGGCTTCGGCGTGCGCAGCAGCGTTGGTTTTTTGGGCGAACAGGCCGGCATTCTGCGCGAACACACGCGCTGGCGTCCCGTGGATACGGCCAAAGCGGGCTACGGCTATACAATATCGGCCACGGCTGTGCAGATAGTGAGCGCGTATTCAGCCATCGCCAACGGCGGCACGCTGATGGCCGCGCATCTGATAGAAAAAATAAAATTTGCCGACGGCAGGGAGACTGTTATAGCCAAACCCGCCCGCATACGAAGGGCGATAGAAGAAACGACCGCCGCGCAGCTCAGAACCATGCTGGTTAACGTCGTACAGCACGGCACGGGAAAAGGCGCGCAGATTGCGGGCTACAGCGTGGCCGGCAAAACCGGCACGACGGAAAAACTTGCGCACGACGGCAAATACGGCCGCAGTCTGCACATCGCATCCTTCTGCGGTTTTGTGCCCGCGTCCGCGCCGCGCTTTACGATACTCGTGGTGCTGGATGAGCCGGAGAAGGCGCTGTTCGGCTCCGTATCGGCCAATATCTTCGCCGACATCGGGCAGAAATTTCTGAATCTATCCGCCGTGCAGCCGGATATGCCGCAGGAGAATATTGAGCCGTGAAACTTAATCTTACCGCAGAAGAACTGGCAAAAATAATCAAAGGTGAGCTGACGGCTAAACAGCCGCTGCGCGCGATAGACTTTATAAGCAAAGACACGCGCACGATAAGCGCTGGGGACTGCTACTGGGCTTTAAAAGGCGCAAATTTTGACGGCGCGGCCTTCGCCGCGCAGGCGGCCTCCAAGGGCGCGGCGCTGATAGTGGCGCAGACGGGCGCTGTTGATTTAAACTGTGTTGACGCGGATTTAATAGAAGTGCCCGACACGCTGGCAGCGCTGCAGACGCTGGCCAAACACCACCGGCTCAAACATAATTTAAAAGTGGCCGCAATCACCGGCAGCAACGGCAAAAGCACGACGAAGCAAATGCTGCTGGCCATAACGTCCTCCGCCGGAAAAACAGCGGCCAATACCGGCAATTTAAACAATCAAATCGGGCTTCCGCTTTCTTTGCTGGAAATTGAAAACGATGATATTTTCGGCGTTTTTGAGCTCGGCGCGTCAAAAAAAGGAGATATTAACGAAATTGCTTCGCTTGCTATGCCTGAGGTTGCCGTTATAACAAATATCTCGCCGGCTCATTTAGAGTTTTTCGGTGATATGGAAACTGTTTATCAAACAAAAACCGAAATAATAAAATCGCTAAATCCAAACGGGTTTTTAGTTTATAATATTGACAACGAATTTTTACGCGGACTTAAAAATGAATACAAAGGCAAAGCAATCTCTTTTGGTTTTTCCGAAAATGCCGATTTAATTATAAATGAAGATGAGAAAAATTTTACTTTCATCTATAAAAACGCGGTTTTTAAATTTGAAATAAAATTGGAACGCTATAATAAACTAAACGCCGCCGCCGCTTGCGCGGGCGCGCTCGCGCTTGGATTGTCAAAAGAACAAATTGAAACGGGGCTTGCGGCGTACGAACCTATGCCGTTTCGCATGCAGGAAGAAGTACGGGGAAAAACAAAATTTATTTTGGATTATTATAACGCAAATCCAGCCTCTATGCAAAACGCTTTGGATGTTTTAATAAAAAATCCGGCTCCTCATATCGCGGTGCTAGGCGATATGCTTGAGCTTGGCCGCCTCTCGCGGTTTTATCACGAAGACCTTGCGCGAAAAATTATTGAACGCGGCATAAAACAAGTTTTTTTGTCAGGCGAAAATATGAAAGCCGCTTACGACGTTTTACGCAAAGATCCCTGCGTAATGGTAAAGTATTCCGTAGATAAAAAAAATCTGATACAACCGCTTAAACGGGCTTGCGCCGAGGGGGGAACCGTTCTTATAAAAGCTTCCCGAGCAATGGGTTTTGAATTTATTTATAATGAAATTATGGCGGAAATATAAATATTTTTGCTAGAATAATCTTATCTTTAAAAAACTGCGGGGGAGAGGTTGTTAATGTAAGCCCGAGAGAGAGAAAATGTCATTGGCTGTTATCTCTCTTTAGTAAAGAGAGAAACCGCCGAAGGCGGAATAGAGATTTAATGCGAGTTGTTATTAAAAGACAATATTAAATCCCTCGTCGCTTTCAGCGACACTCCCTTTACAAAAGGGAGAAAAA
>JAIRLH010000005.1 GCA_031259485.1 Elusimicrobiota bacterium | reverse complement strand
TATAGCGTGCTCCCTATTGCAAGGCGAACCCATACTCAAATGTGAAGTATTGCAATCAGGCAAAGATATTGCATTTTTGCACTCGGTTACTTCAAGCCCGTCTCCGCCAAAATAGTAGTATTTATTAGCTCTACATTCGTCATATGGAGCTCTATCACTGCATCTCTTGAGTTGGGCTGCAGTATATCTGTCTGTGGATGTCGTTGTGGTTGTTGCTCCTCCCGAGCAAATAGTTTTTGTATATCCGCCGTTAGAATCAAATAGATACTTTGCATCAAGCATAACCTCTTTTACAGAATAATTACCACAACTACTACAATCTGCTGTCCAAGTGTATCCACCGGGATACGAACCATACCTGCTTCCCTTAACGCATACTGCTGTTGCTTGCGCGCAATGATTGCCCATATCTTCCGCATCAGCCTTGTGATAATCATCCGAGCATACTGCAAGATTCTCCCAGTTTCCCCAGCTGCAACTACTACCGCATGTCCTACTCCAGGGAATTGTAAACGTATCCCCATTACAATCTATTATCGTTTCCTCTATTTCCTCCTGCGTTCCTGCTTCACACTCTCCTCCGCCCGTACAGGCACCATCATCGTTCCATTCCCCTGTTGCCGTATTGCATGTTCTGGTCCTTGTCCCACAATTCCCGCAAGCCACGTTAGCATCCCCAGGACATTCACATTCATCGCTTATACTGCACGCTCCCCAGCTTTCAGGATCGTTCCAATTGCCCGTTATTGTATCACACGTTACGCTTCTGGTCTGTGTCCCCTCGTTATTACACCCGCATACCTGACTCTCTTGCGGCTTATCCTCCTCATCACAACTGGTAGTGCAACTTGTTTCATCCCACTCCCCGCAGCTTCCTCCATCGCATGATTCCGTGCAGCTTCTCGTTGCCGTTCCTCCCGTATATCCTTTCCCTAAACTGCTGCACTCCGTACTCGTCTCATTCGTCTGGCTTTTACTTCCGCACGTCTCTGTCCAGCCTGTCGTCTCCCAAGTACCCGTTGACGTATCGCATGTTACTGTCCTGCTCTGCGTCCCGCACCCGCTTGAACACTCCTCACTCTCCGTTGGTTTTGAATCTACAGGGCAATCCACACTATTTTGCACGCATGTGCTCCCGTTCCATGTATACCCATCATCACATACGCACTCTACTGTTTCCCAATCAGGGCATGACGCTCCGCTGCACGTTGCCTCACATGTGCGCGTCTGCGTGCCGTTCCCTCCTCCGCAACTCTGACTCTCCGTTCCCGCACCGTACTTGCTGCTGCAGGTGCCGCTCCATGTTGTCCCATAGCAACTTGCGTAGCTTCTCTCCGTTCCGCACCCTGAACTGCATGTCCTTGTCTTTCCCGCTTCTCCATATTTATCGTAACAGCTACCTCCTACGTTGCATGCCTTTTCACACCCGCACGCGCACGTATCATCATTAAGTGTATAGCCATTACTGCACGTCTTATCTCCGCAGTTGCATACTTCATCCGCCTTCCCTATCACATTGCCAAAACTCTCACATATATCCCCGCTACATCCCAGTCCCGCGTTATCATAGCTGGTGGAGAACGTGAACTCTGTGCTTCTCTTTTTATATGTCGCGCTCATACAGCTTTTTACATTATTGAGTACAAGTGTATAATCTCCTACTCTCATTGTTGCTCCATCAGGTTGCTCTTTAGCTTTGTTTGTCGTAAGTTGTCCCATCTTTCCAAAATCATTGTAATAACTGCGCGTGCGCGCATAGTTCTGTATTTGTTTCGCTCTTACCATCTCAAGCAGATTTATTGCTTCTATTGCGCGGGATTTTGTTATTGCTCTTGTGTACATCGGATACGCTATTGCTGTTAGTACTGCTATCACCAGCACTACTACTAACACCTCCGCAAGCGTAAATCCTAACGCTGACGCTTTACTGCCGCATATTAATTCTTTACAACACTGCTGTTTATCTCTAGTTGTCATATCTCGCTCCTCATTACTGGTTAGCTGTTTGGTCAGATAGGCTGACTTAAGATTATGATATTACATTATTCTATATTTGTCAACAGAATGTAAGACATCAATACATATCGGACATTTTGAGCTGTTTTAAACAAATATCGGCATAAATTTTCTTAAAAAATCTCGCCGCCCAGCTATCATTATAGTCCAATATCTGTCTGATGTTTTACAGTATGATAGAGGCCGCAATGCTAAAACAGCGTAGATACAAGTACTCTTGCCGTTATTCTGCGCGAAGTCGCAGAATCTATTCATCGTGTAGACTCTGCAAATGCGTTGCAGTCCATACAAAATGACAATAAAATATAAAACAAAGTTTTTAATATATGCTATTTTAACATTACCTAAACAAGTTGCTATGGCATTTGCGCTCTAATTTTTGTATATTGTACACAAATTAAAAAATTTAAGAGGTGTCCGATTATTATGGCAAACGAAATCAAATTTTCCACCGCGGGCTTCCGCGGCATGACGGCGGAAATAGTCACGGCGCAGAGCATACAGCGCCTTTCCATCGCGATAGCCGAGCATATCTTTACCAACCCTTATTACGGCTTTGAAGGCGCGGGTTATAAAAAACATCTCGCCGCGCGCAGCCTTAAATTCAAACGCCCGCTGGTGCTTGTCGGGCATGACACGCGCTTTATGTCAGACAAGTTTGCCGATATCGTCTGCGATATCCTCGCCTCAAAAGGCATTACGGTCAAACGCGCGGTATATCCGCTGCCCACGCCCGTGGCGGAATGGGCCGTGCTCAAAGAAGGCGCCGTGGGCGCGGTTGTAATAACCGCGAGCGAGGCGGATTACACCCAAAACGGCCTCAAATGGATTGCCTATTACGGCGGCATAGCCAATAATGAAATCGTGCAGGATATAGAAAAGAGTATTCCTTCCCTTTCCTCCGCGCCCAGGGATTTGCCGGAATTCGGGTACCAAAACTCCGCCGTAGGCAACCAGAATCTGCGGGATGCATATCTGGCCCATCTCACAACTATAATAAACGTAAAAGCCATAAAAAAAGCCGGCCTGAGAATCGGCGCGGACCCGCTTTTCGGCAGCGCGGGAAATTATTTCCGCAAGTTTCTTACCTCCTGCGGCGTAGACATTGAGGAAATCAACGGCGGCAGCAATGCTCTGTTCGGCGGCAAAGTCCCAAACGCGGGGCCCGAGGCGCTTAAAGATTTAAGCGCGCTGGTGGTCAAAAAGAAACTGCACCTGGGCATAGCCTGCGACAGCGACTGCGATAAATTCGGCATCGTCGGCCCAGACGGGGATTGGATTTCCCCTAATCAAATCGCGCCCGTTATTTTGGAACATATTATAAAAAACCGCAATGCTTCCGGCCGCGTGTGCCGCAGCATTATAACGACTAATCTGATAGACGAAGTCGCCCGCGCGCACAATATGCCGGTAAGGGAAACGCCCGTCGGTTTCAAATATATAAGCGAGCTTATGATGAGCGGACAGTATATCTTCGGCGCGGAGGAAAGCGGCGGCATAGCCGTATCCACTCATATACCCGATAAGGACGGCATACTTGCCTGCACGCTGGTGCTTGAAATGCTGGCGATGGAGGGTAAAAACTTAAAACAAATCTTTAGAGACTTCTACAGGAAATACAATACTTACTACGATAAGAAAGTAAGCATCTCAAAACGCGAGATTCAAATAGCCCAGATTATGGAAAAGCTTAATCTCAACCCGCCGCTTTCAATAAACAAAACCTCCGTCTGGCGCATAGACCAGACAGACGGTTTTAAATTCATTCTGCGCAACGGCAGCTGGCTGGCTTTGCGGCCTTCCGGCACGGAGCATCTTATAAGAATTTACGCCCAAGCCAAAGATCCGCAAACTCCGGCAAAACTTATAAGCGAAGCGCAGAAACTTATAGAATCGCTTTCTTAAAACAAAAACCAAGGAGAAGCATATATGAAAATAGTATCCGTAAAAGCCCGTGAAATCTTAGACTCCCGCGGGCTGCCCACAGTGCAGGCGGAAGTCAGACTGGCCGGCGGCATAACCGGCGTGGCCGCGGTGCCAAGCGGCGCTTCCACCGGCTCGCATGAAGCCGTGGAGCTGCGCGACGGCGGCAAAAGATATAACGGCAAAGGCGTGCTAAACGCCGTAAAAAACGTATCTAAAATAGAAAAAATTCTTTTGGGAAAAGAGCCGGCAAATATCCGCGCCATAGACGCGGCTATGGCCGCGCTTGACGGCACGCCTAACAAAGGCAGACTGGGGGCAAATGCGATACTCGCAGTATCAATGGCGGTTCTGCGCGCGGGCGCGGCGGCTGCCGGCAAACCGCTGTATCAATATATCAGGCAGGTTTATAAAATCAAAGAAAAAGACTACCTCCTGCCCGCGCCGATGCTAAATATCATAAACGGCGGCAAACACGCGGACAGCGGGCTTGACGTGCAGGAATTTATGATAGTCCCGACCGCCGCACCCAGCTTCAAAGAAGCCCTGCGCGCCGCGTGCGAGGTTTACCACGCGCTCAAAAAAATCCTTGCAAAAAAGGGCATGGTTACCGCAGTAGGCGATGAAGGCGGCTTTGCTCCCAAAATCGCCAGGCATGAAGACGTAATCAAAACCATACTTGCGGCGGCAAAAGAGGCGGGGTACGATAATATCTCTCTCGCGCTGGACGCGGCGGCAAGCGAATTTTACAAAAATGGCAAATATATCTTTGAAGGCAAAGCCCGCACGGCGGGTGAGATGACAAAAATTTACGCCGCCTGGGCAGCCAAATACCCGCTGGTTTCCACCGAAGACCCATTGCACGAGGACGATTGGGCCGGCTGGCGCCACTACACGGAAAAACTGGGCAAAAAAATCAATATCGTGGGCGATGATCTGTTCGTCACCAACAAAACCCGCCTGCAGCAAGGTATTGCGCAAAAAGCCGCAAATTCAATACTTATAAAGCTGAACCAAATCGGCACGGTTACGGAAACGGCGGACGTTATCGCAGCTGCAAAAGCCGCGGGATACACGGCCATAATATCCCACCGCTCGGGCGAGACTGAGGACGCTTTTATAGCCGATTTGGCCGTTGCAACTAACGCAGGCGCAATCAAAACCGGCGCGCCCTGCCGCAGCGAGCGCACGGCCAAATACAACCGCCTGCTCGTTATAGAAGAAGAGCTGGGCAGAGCGGCCAAGTACGCAAAAAACAAAGTCTTTAAAAAATGAACAGGCTTCTGCAGTCAAAACGCGCGCTGATACTGGCGGCCATATTTATGGCCGCCGTATTGGCGTTTAACGGCAGCTTTTACGGGCTGGTGCATAATTTGCTTGCAATCAAAAGGCTTAATAAGGAAAATGCGGAGCTTGACGCGCAATACCAAAAACTTTCCGCCGAGTATGAAAAAATGCGCGACGGAGATACTTCCTACATAGAAGAAGCCGCGCGCGTAAGGTACAACATGTCGCAGAAAGGGGAATTTGAGTTTCGCCTGTCCGCCGGCGCGGACCGCGGCCCAAAATCACCCGCCTTCTAATTTCCCGTCGTTAAGTTCAATAAAACTGTTTCCTATTTGCGCAAGCCGCGGATTATGCGTGACGAGAACGACCGTAATGCCGTGATTTTTGTTAAGATTTACAAGCAAGTCTTTAATCTCATCCGAACGTTTGCTGTCCAAATTGCCGGTGGGTTCGTCCGCTATTAGCACCGAAGGATTGTTTATAAGCGCGCGCGCAACCGCCACGCGCTGCATTTCGCCGCCGGATAGCTGGCTGGGCAAATGATATTTGCGTTTTGCTATATCCAAATTCTCCATGATACGGTTTAAGTTTTTATCGTCTGTTTTTAATTCCGGCTGGAATACCGACGGCAGCAAAATATTTTCCCGCACGGTTAAAGTGGGTATAAGGAAAAATTTTTGAAACACATATCCGAAAATATTTCTTCTTATCCGCGTTAGTTCCGCTTCTGAAAGATTGGCGTTTGCGCTGAATATTTGCCGCCCTTCTATTTTTAGCGAACCGCTTGTAGGATTGTCAAGACATCCTAAAACGTTCACAAGAGTCGTTTTACCGGAGCCGGATGGTCCCGTAACGGAAACTATTTCGCCTTTATTTATACTAAAAGTTGCATTATTGAGAGCGTAAATTTTCTCCGCGCCGCGCTTGTAAATTTTTGTAAGATTTTCGGCTTCGATTATTTTGCTCATACAGAATCGCTCCTTATGCTGTCTAAAGGGCGTATATTCGCGGCTTTAAAAGCGGGATATATTCCGCCGATAATACCGGTCAGCGTTATTATAAAAAAAGATAAAATTATTATTTTAACGTCTATCGCTATAATATTTCCGGCCGGAGCAAACGGTAAAAAATAACGTATCGCGGCTTCGGATATGCCGGAAAACGCATAAGCGAGCAAAATGCCGCACAAACCTCCGCCGGCGCAAAGCAAAATTGTTTCGGTAAGAATCATTTTGAAAATATCTTTCGGCAATGCGCCCATGCTTTTTAAAATGCCGATTTCCTGGAATCTTTCAAATACCGACATAAGAACCGTATTTAAAACGCCCGACATCGCTATGAGGAAAGCTATAAACGCTATTGCAAACACGATAACTTTCGCGCTTGAGACAAGGCTCATAATGGTATTTTTTACCTGAGCCATAGACACTACCTGAACGTCCGGAAGTTTATACAATTCTTCTTCAAAAGCGGCTGCGTCGGCCTCTCTTGTCAATTGTATGCCAAGCATAGTAATCAGCCCGCGTTTGTCAAAAGTTTCCTGAACGCTTTTCAAAGGGAGAAATATCATTCCGTCGTCCTGCGTTCCGCTGCGGTTTAAAATTCCGACGACTTTATATTCCCTGTCGCTTCCGGGCAGCAGCATTAAATCGCCGATTTCGCGCTGCTCAAGTTCCGCCGCTTCGTATCCTAAAACAATTTCGTCTGCAGAGTTATCGTTGTCAAACCATTGCCCCTGTTTGAATTTAAGATATGGTTTCATAAGAGGATAAGTTAGAGGATCAATTCCCATATATACGGCTGTGCCGCCGTTTTCGCCTTTATCCGGATCAAATTCCGCGTGCATGAGCATTTGCGTAGTTTGGAGAACTTCTTTCGCATTATCCACGTTTTGTACTATGTCTTGCGGCATATAACGCAGGCCGGTGCCGCCTTTAAGCATTAATGTGGCGGCTTCGTACGGGCAGCCTTTTGCCGTCAGAACTATTTGAAAACCCATACCGTCAATATCGTTATTGAGGGAATTTTCGTAGCCTTTGTTAAAGCCGAGCAATGTCACTAAAACCCAAGTAGAAAGCGTTATTCCCGCCACCGTAAAACACGTGCGGAGTTTGCGCCTCAATAAATTTTTGTAGGCGAGCTGGAATATGTTCATATTATTTGGCTTCCTTTTTATCATTTGTTTTTTCCTTTTTATTAAAAACAAATATATCCGTTAAAATCAAATTCTTTTTTACCGCTCGCAAAGTCGCGTTAAAATCAACGGAGTCTTCCGGCACGGGATTTTTTATAGCGGAGACTTTTTGGCTTCCGCCCTCGGCGCTTTTAGGATCATAAGTTAAAAAATCTTCCAAAACAAGTCCGGCAAATTGTTTCGCAAAATCAGCGGAACGCAATAATTTTGATTTTTTAGACGTTAATTTTTGATAATAAAAATTTACGATCGTTCCCTGCGGACTATATGTCAAAAATACCTGAAGCCCGCCGTATCGGCCTTTTTGATTAATGCCGTGTATATAACCCAAAATCTCTTTATTTTTGTAAACGGTGTAAATTGTATAAGGCACGTCAATAGTTTCATATAATCCCTGAAAATTATCCTGTAGTCTTGCTTCAACTTTTTTTAAAAGTTCCTGCCCGCCGGATTTGGCTATTGAAGCGTACTCCGTTTTATATCCCGTTGAATCAGGGAAAAACCGTTTTACGTCGCGATCGGGATCGTTCAAATCGCAGCCGACGGCGGCAAATAATTTTAAGGACAAAACCGATAATATTATAAACATTAAAAATTTTTTCATATTTGCTCCGTTAAAGCGGAAAATAATAATAAAGCTGCGTTATAATTCTGCGCTCGGCCGTTTTACGCCGCCACTCGTACATGCTTCTTGCGCTTAGATAAGAATTTAAACGATAAGTCAGTCCGCCGGCAAGCGCGAAATTATCTTCGCTTTCAAGTTTCGTATAAACGCTTTGTCCTTCAAGCTTTAAAGCGTTCTCTTCCATCAAATTTATTGACAATCTGTAAAATACCGCAAAAGCGGTTTTTTCATTTTTGCCGCCGATATTAATTTCGGCTTTGTGTTCAATATTTCCGTGATTATAAGCCCCGTCAAAGCCGGCCAGAATTATGTTTTTGGGATTATAATCCATAATTTTATAACCCATAGTTTCTAATATTTTCCCTCCCATGAAAGAGGCGGCTATACTGTAATTATCATAATTTAACACGCCGTTTGATATCCGAGAGGTTATAAGCCAATTGCCTTCGGTTTCAAAACCCATTCCCGTTGCCGAAGTTAGGGCAAACTGCAAATCGCCGTTTTTAAGATATTTGTTAAAACCCACGCCCCAGTCTCTGTCGTAGCCAAATCCGTACATCGGCAAAGGCTGCAATAAATCCCCGTGAGTATCCCAATAGGAAGCTAAACCGAAAGCTATGCGGTTGTGGCCGGCCCAAATGTCGGCCAAAGCGGTTTTTGTTTTGAGATAGGCATTATAAATCTGCAGCTGCGGCCTATCTTTATCTTCGTCATAAGCAATACGCATCTGCAACGCGGCGGAAGCGATATCTTTTGTCTGCGAAGAGAGTTTTTTTATAAAATCAAACCCGACGGAATTTCTCTGCATCGCATCCATCGCGCCGGCGGAATGATAAATAATTCTATTTTCACGGGAAGCGTATCCGGCCACGGCCTGTATTTCCCCGAAAAACAGGCTGCCTCCGTAAGCCGAAACGGACATAAGAACAAAAAACAGAAACAGGCAGCGTTTCATTGTTATCTTATATCGCGGTCAGAACGACGCCTTTATAAACGCTCCCGCCGTCTTTATGGAAATCCAAAATAATTTCCCACTCGCCAGGCATGATAAAATCAACCGGCATCAAATATTCGTTCTTTTTATTTGTTTTTATTTTATCCGGGCCGGCGGCGTGATGCCCGCGCATAGAGGGCATATCGTAACTGCCAAATATATCTAAATCTTTTACCTTTTTGCCTTCTTTATTAAAAACCGATATTTTTAAAACGGCGGTTCCCATTTTAGGCTTTTTGGGGAATTGATATGTAAAAGAATAATTATCGTCTATCTTATATTGCTTTTTTTCTTTTAATATCTCCGCGTTTGCCGCGCTTAAAAAACCGCATAATACAATCAGACACGGCATTAACAATAACTTTTTCATACGCTCTCCTTTGACAAAAGCCTTTATAATTTATACCATACATATGTATGGTATATAAAAATAATCCCCAAGTCAAGGAGTTTTAATATGAAAAAAACAAAAAACGTCTGCTGCGCGCGCAATAGCTATCCGGACCACGGAGGCGAAACAGCTTCCGTCAACCGCATAATCGGTCAGATACAGGGCGTAAAAAAAATGATAGAGGAACGCCGCTACTGCATGGACATACTCACCCAGCTTAAAGCCGCGCGCGCCGCCATAAAAAAGGTTGAAAGCAATATCTTTTCCGCGCATTTGGATTCCTGCGTGGCGAATTCTTTCGCCGATGAAAAGGACAAGAAAACCAAGCTGGCGGAAATAAAAGATTATATGGCCAGAATATAGGCCGCGCACGCCGGCAAAACCAATAACCGCAAATTTTGGTAAGATATAAGCACAAATCCCGCCGGCGCGGAGGCAAAGTGAAAATACATACCCTTGTTTTGGGCGATATGCTTAACTGTTCTTATGTTGCGGAAAACGGCTCGCAGGCGCTGCTTATAGACCCTTCGTGGCAAATGCAGGTTATTTATGATTTACTGGAGCGGCGCGGCCTCACGCCGACGGCCGCTTTGTTTACGCACGGCCATTACGACCATCTGCACGGCGCGGCAAAGCTGCTTAAAAAATACGGCATAAAAGGATATATTGAGGAGGGCGACGTACAGATGTCAGCCCTGCCGGCGCAGCTGCTGCATATTTTTAAGGGCGATTATAAAGCAAAGCTTGCCGGCCTTGACGTGGAATTTCTGCACACGCCCGGGCACAGCCGCGGCTCAGTCTGCATTAAAATCGGGCTGGATTTGTTTACGGGCGATACGCTTTTCCCGGGCGCGTGCGGACGCGCGGATTTGCCGGGCTCAAACCCCGAAGACCTGCAAAACAGTCTTGAACGCCTCGCTCAGCTGCCGCCGGAGACGAAAGTTTACAGCGGCCACAGCTACGGCCCGCGCGACAACGGCCAGACGACAATCGGACATGAAGTAAAAACAAATCCCTTCGTGAAACTTGCACTGAAAAATCTTAGATAATCAATAAAACCCTTCAAAGTTTTTCCTCACGGAATGGGGCAGGCGCGAAAGGATTTCCTGATTTAAAACTTCCGCGTCGTTTGCCGGCAATTTTGACGTTCTTATTATTATTTCTTCGCCGGAATCGGATTTAATGACAACGAGCTTATAAATTTTAGGCCGGCTTATTTCCCCGTACTTTTTTTGCCGTCTTTTGGCAGATTCATTATCCATAAATAATGAAAATAAAGATGAAAGCAGCCCTGGCTTTTTGATATAAACGCCGACTATCCGCTCCCATTTCATCGGGGAACAATCTCTTATTTCAATAAATTCCGGCGCGATTTTTATATAGGGCGAGCCAAATGCAAAAACATTATCCTCGTCGTAAAAAAATATGTCACTGCCAATGCGCTTATTCATTTTCTCTCCAAATTGGGCGGTAAACAGCCCCGCTAAGAATGCGGGGCTGTTTTATTGCTGATTTATTTTAACTTCTCGCCGCATTCTGGGCAGAACTTAGGGCCGTCCGAGCCTGCGGGGTGTTTGTGTCCGCATTTGCAGACTTCCTCGGGCTTTTTCACGCCGCATTCGCCGCAAAAATTGCCCGTGTTCGCCGTACCACATTTGCAAGTCCACACATTCGGAGGAGTTTGACTTTGCGCGGGATTTGCGCCGGACGTTTGCGCATCTTCCGGCTGTTTGAAAAACTGGCCGGCGTTCGCCCCGCCCGCCTGCGCAGCAAAGCCCATGCCCAAAAAGCCCAGCATCGCGCCGCCTTCGTTGCTCGCCGCGTTTTCCATCGCAGCGGCCTGCGCGGTTCCCAAACGCGCGCCCATCATTCTGGCCTGGGTAAAAACTCTCGCTTCCTGGAAAGCGTTTATTTTCTTCGCGCTTTCCTCATCGGGTATGACGGAAGAGAACGCGACGGAAACCACCTGCACGCCGCGCATTTCGTTCCAGTCTTTGCTCAATTCTTTATTTACTTCCTGCGATATTTCTTTGGCGTAAAGCGGGATTTTGTCGTAGGAAATATTTTTCTGCGCAGTTTTGCCGATTATGCTTATCAGCTGCTGCTGGACTTCCGCTTTCAGCTGCTGCTCAAGCGCGTCCCTTTTATAACTGTCAACAACGTTCGCGGCAACGTTTGTATAAAACATCACGGGGTTTGTAATTCTGTAAGAATAAACGCCGTAGCCTTTTATTTTGACGGTAAATCCGAATTCGCCGTCCCGGAAGGGCACGTCGCCAATGCCGAATTTATTGTCAACGATTTCCTTCGTATTTATGAAATAAACGCGCTGGTCGTTTTCAGGCTGGCCGCCGTAAACGAAACGCTTGCCCACTTTAAAGAAGCTTTCCTTAAGGCCCTTCCAGCCGCCGTCAAACAAAGATGGCTCCGTGCCGGTGTCGTAGGTATATGCGCCGGCCTCGGCCGTGAAATCAACTATTTTCCCGTTTTCCACGATAATCATAAACTGGCCTTCGTTGACGGCGATTTTGCTGCCGTTCGTTATTATATTATCGCTGCCTTTTGTATTGGCCGAGCCTTCGGCGATTCTTGCCTGCCCTTTTTTGACAAGCGTGTTTGCGTCCAAAGCGTCGCAGTAGAAATATTCTTTCCACTGGTCGGCAAGCACCGTATTAATCGCCTGCGAGCCCGCCTGAAACAACGTTTTGACAAGTCCCATTTTTATACCTCTCAGTTCGTTTATTATTTACAAAAACTCCGCCGGGCGCGTAGCGCGAGTCCGGCCAGATTTTATCGAAATCATACAAAAACCACTCGTAACTTCCGGCTTTAACAATCGCGTCGCAATAAACGCATCTGCCGAAATTATTTATCAAAGCCGGCGCGCCGCAGTGCGGGCAGGTTACCGCCACGGGCTTATAATTTTTTGTCGGCTCCAAAACAATCGCGTCGCGCCGGAAGGCAAGCAGCCAGCTTTCCGTCAAAAGCTCCTCCGGATTTCCGCGAACGATTTCTTCGCTCCGTGCGTCAATTACATAATTTGTAAGCTCCGCCTTGAGCAGGGCCGAAAGATATTCGTACTTGGCAGTTTTATCATATTTGTAAAAATAGGCTTCGTCAAAACTACGAATTTCGCTGATATTGATTTGTTTGTTTTCAACATACAAGCCTATTTTCGTTTTATGCTCGTTATACTGCTCTTCAGCCATAAGCGGGAGTTTGTTGATATCGCGCAGATTATAAGCGTTTTTCAAAGTTTTAAAAATTTCTTTAGCCTTTTCCAAAAACTGGTCTGACGAAAAACTTGGGTCGCCGTCCCTCAGCGCAAAAACAATCTCCGGCGTATTATTTGTTATCACGCCGGCTGGCGCGGAGCCGGTATCGGCGGGAATACCGCCGAAAGCTTTATCCTCTTTGTTAAGGATAAACACAACCAGCGTTGTCCCGCCGGCGAAGCAAGCGTACATCAAATATATCAGAAATTCGCTCAGAACTTCCTGCTGCTCTTTGCCGTATGCCCGCGCGGATTTGGGCCTGCCGCTATGCCTGTCGCCGCTGCTACCTCTGTTGGATAAATAGTTATTTAATTCACCATAAGTATCGCCGCCGTCAAAATCGGCAAAAGCGCACGCGCCAATTAATAAAGCCGCAGTGGACGCAAAAAATATTTTTAAAAATTTGCCGTACATTTGCCGTTACTCTCATTAATGGATATTCTTAAATTATAATATTAATTTTGTAAAAAATTTGTCGTTTATTTACTATTTTGTAGTTTACGTGCTTAATTTGATTAAATTGCCCGTGGTCGCATAACGCTTATATATTACCCAGGCCGGCGTGCCCAAAAAGTGTTTAAACCCGTTTGCAAACTGGCGCAATACGGTCTGGTTTGGCCGGTATGCTTCTCATGATGCGCGCATTACCCGTTATAATATTGTTTTTGCCTATCGTAATGTTCCCGATAATGGTAGCGTTGGCGTAGATGATAACATTATCGCCAATGTTCGGATGCCGTTTTATGCCTTTAACCGGAAAACCGTTGACGTCAAGCTCAAAACTTCTTGCGCCGATTGTAACGCCCTGATAAATTTTTACGTTATTGCCGATAACGGCGGTTTCCCCTATTACCACGCCGGTGCCGTGATCTATGAAAAAACCGCGTCCTATTTTCGCTCCAGGGTGTATGTCTATGCCGGTTTCCCGATGCGCGTGTTCGGTCATTATTCTGGACAAAATTTCAAAACCGTTCTTGTAAAACCAATGAGCTACGCGCTGGCAGAAAATCGCGTAAAGTCCCGGGTAACATATAATTACTTCAACAGGGCTTTTTGCCGCAGGGTCTCCGTTATAAGCCGCGGCGATGTCTTCTTTTAAAATTTCCTGCGTTTCCGGTAAGCTTTCTTTAAAGAGTTTTATTATTCCGAGCGTTTTTGGTGTTCTTGCATCATTCTGCGCGCCGTTTTTCACGGCTGGTTCAAAATGCCGAATCTTTTTTATTTCGGAGGAAAGAATGGAAAATGCTTTGTTTTCGCCTGCTTTGTCTCCTCTAAGGACAAGTTTTTCCAACGCGTCTAACGCCGCGCCTATTTTGTTTTTGTCAGGCCACGATGTGTTTTCTTTGCGATATTCCCCGAGAGGGCAATTATTTATTATATAATCTAAATTATAATTCATTTATATGTCCTATATATGTCCTAATAATATATAATACAATTATAAAAGATATTTTGAAAATATCCGCTTTAAGAGCGAGAGGAGGCATTATATGGCAACAAGCAAAAGCGCCGCACAACTTACCGGCAAAACCCCTTTATTGGAATTATGCAATTATTGTAAAAAATACAATTTCAATTCTAGAATAATTGCCAAGCTGGAGTATTATAACCCCTCCGGAAGCGTAAAGGACAGGATAGCAAAAGCTATGGTAGAAGGTGCCGAAGCGAAAGGGCTTCTCAAACCCGGCGCGATTATAATTGAGCCTACAAGCGGAAATACCGGCATAGGCCTCGCGATGATAGCCGCCGCAAAAGGTTACAGGCTTATACTTACAATGCCCGAAACGATGAGCGTTGAACGCAGGAATATTCTTAAAGCTTACGGCGCGCAGATTGTTCTCACCGAGGGCGCAAAAGGCATGAAAGGCGCGGTGGAAAAAGCGCGCGAATTGCTTGATTCCACACAGGGCAGCTTCGGGCCAGGGCAATTTTCCAATCCGGAAAATCCCGCGGTTCACAAAGCCGCGACAGGTCCGGAAATATGGGAAGGAACCGGCGGGAAAGTTGACGTTTTTGTGGCCGGCGTGGGCACCGGAGGCACAATCAGCGGCGCGGGGGAATATTTAAGATCCCAAAATCCCGCTGTTAAAATAATAGCCGTTGAGCCCGCGTCTTCCCCGCTGCTCTCAAAGGGCGTGGCCGGGCCGCACAAAATACAAGGCATAGGCGCGGGTTTTATTCCGGAAACCTTAAATGTCAAAATTTACGACGAAGTTATAGC
>JAIRLH010000022.1 GCA_031259485.1 Elusimicrobiota bacterium | reverse complement strand
TACCCAGGGCTGCGAGTGCCCAAATAATTAAAGGATAATAAATGCGCTTAAACCCTCTGCCGAAACAGCGGAGGGTTTTATGTGAAATCTACGGCAAAAATCAGTATCAGAAAGCTCTTGCAAAACGTTCCAATATAAAATAAAAAAATTTTAACCCCGACTTTAACCCCGACCATGATAAATAAAATGCCGTAATAATAATTATTACGGTAAAACCTATTTATTCAGCATTTCTTTAGCCGTTGAGAAAACTTCATCAACGGTAATATCCCGCATGCATTTAAAATGGCCTTCGGGGCATTTTTTGCCGCCGTGCAGGGCGCAGGGGCGGCAGGGCAGGCCTTTGACTTCTATCACTCTGTTGCCCTCGCCGTAAGGGAAGAAGCCCAGCTCTTTTGTCGTCGGGCCGAATATCGCCAGAACCGGCACGCCGAAAGCCGCCGCAATATGCATTGGGCCGGAGTCATTGGTGACAAAAAGTTTGAAGCGTTTCATCAGGGCCATGAGCTCGCTCAGCGTGGTTTTGCCGGCGAGATTCACGGGGTGCGCGTCGCTTATGCGCGAAACCTGCTCCCCCAAATCAATATCTTTGTCTCCGCCGACTATGACGGAAATCACGCCGAGCTCCTTCTCCAGCCGCGTGATGAGCTTGGCGTAATTTTCATAAGGCCAGCATTTTGTGGGCCAGACTGAACCCGGGTGTATGCCCGCCAGAACTTGGCTCTCAAGTCCCGCGTCGGCCAGCATTTTGGCTGCGTTGTCCTCGGCGTTGGGGCCGGCGTTCTGCATGTTGAGGTCGGCTGATTTAAAGTTCTCGTTCACTATTCCCCGCAACAGATAGAGGTTGCGCTCCGCGTCGTGTATCATCCACGAGAAGGGCACAGTTTTGGTGTAGAAAAACCGGCCCTCACTGTTGGTAAAACCTATGCGCACTTTAACGCCGCTGAGTTTCGCTATCAGCGCGCTGCGGAAGCTGCGGTGCGGCACCAGAATAACGTCCGCCCGGCTTTGCCTGATGGCTTTTGCCGTATTTAACACGCCGGTTATTTTGCCAAGGCCGCGCTTGTCGTCAATAATGATTTCGGAAACTTCTTTTAAGTGCTGGAAGATTTCCGCCGTCTGCGGCCGCGTCACCACGGTTATTTTTGCTTTGGGGAACAAAGCGGCGGTTTTCTGCACCAGCGGCGTCGTCAAAACGCTATCGCCGATAAAAGATGTCTGGAAAATGCAAATATTTTCCACCTCCTTCCTGTCAATATCGGCGGGGCGGAAGACCCAGTCATTAAGTTTAGGCGTGGTGTATTTTACGGGTATGTCCCAAATTTTTAGGGCTTCAAGATACTTTTCCAGCGTGTGCTTTTCAAGCGCGGGCGAGGGAAGTTTAAATTTGACGTGCAGTCTGCGCTGCAAAGAGTGTTTGTTGTAGCGCGCCTTGTTGGCCACGCCGGAAAACAGAGCCAAAAGCCTTGTGCGCAGAGTGGAATGCAAATCCAGCAAATGCGTAAAACGCGCGGCGCGTATGGCGCAGACTGTCCCCGTAAAACCTTTGAAAACCATGATATTGTCAATATCCGGGTGTCCGCTCAAAGCCTGCGCGAACTGCGGCTTTACAAGCAATGTTATATACGCGTCCGGCCACTTGGCCTTGATGTTTTTAAACACGGGGGAAAGCAAAATAATATCCCCCAGCGAGGAGAGGCGCATCACCAGTATTTTATGTTTTTGCGTTTCTTTCATATTCTTTAATCGCGGACAGAGTTTTATCCGTCGCTCCTTTAAAAGATTGCGCGGCCAGCCCCGCGGCGGATGCCGCGTTTTGCAAAGCGGCGGGCTGCTTCAACAGCTTGTCAACAACTTCTGCAAAATTGTCTGCGTCAACCAGAAAGCCGCCGCCTTCCGCCAGCAGCTTTTGGGCGGCTTCGGGCGCATTATAATAATACCTGCCTAATAAAACCGGCCGGCCCAAAACGGCCGCCTCCAAAAAATTATGTCCCCCTCTTCTGCTTATGCTGCCGCCGACAAAAACGATTGCCGCCGCTTTATAAAAAGCGCCGAGCCAGCCCATAGCGTCCGCCAGCAGAATTTGCGGAGGTTTATTAAAAACGCCGCGTTCCTTTATTTTACTTAAAACGGCGTACCCTATTCCGGATTCTTTAAGCATCTGCGCCGTTTGGCCTGCGCGCTCTAAATGCCGCGGTGCGATTATAAACTTTGCAGCCGGCAGTTTTTTGGCGGCCGCGATTATTACCCTCTCCTCCTCCTCGTGCGTGCTGCCGCACGCGATTATCGGCGCGCCGGCCCAGCCAAGCGCGGCCAGACGCGCGGCGGTTTCGCTTTGGCGCGGCGGGTCTTCGTTCAGAATATCATATTTCATATTGCCGCAGACGCGGATTTTCCGTCGCAACGCGCCGAGTTCTGCATAAAGCCTAGCAATATCTTCCGTCTGCGTGCAGATAAGTGATATCTTGCTTAAAACCAGCTTAAACAGCGGCCAAAGCAGCTTATAACGCCCCGCGCTGCGGCGCGAAAGACGGCCGTTGATTATACCCACGGGCACCCCGTTGTTTGCGCATGCTGTTATCATATTGGGCCATAAATCGGACTCAATTATAAAAAGGCGAAAAGGTTTATAAATTTTAATAAATTTTTTTATAAAAGGATAAAAATCCGCCGGCGCAAGCGCGACGATATCGAAAACCGGCTCTTTCTGCGCTACGGCGCGGCCCGCGGCAGTGGTGCAGGTAATCAGCGCGGGGCGGCTGTAATAGACCTTAAGCAATCGCGTTACGCCGACGCAGGAGCGCACCTCCCCCACGCTGGCGGCATGCAGCCAGATACATCCGCCCGGGACACGCCCGCCCTTCCCAAACGCAAAACGCTGCCCAAGCTCCGTCCGGAGGTTTTTAAGCAGGTTGCGCCTTGAAGAAAACAGAAAAAACAATATAACGCCCGCGCCCGCCAAAGGCGCAATGAGATTAAGCAGTAAGAGGATTATATAACCCATATGAAATAATTCAGCCGATACGGCTATTCAATACCCTGTCAGGCTTTGCCTGATTTCCCTTTTTGTAAAAAGTAGAATTAAAAACTTTATTCCCCTACTCGGTTATTCCCCTCTATTTAGGGGCGGACGCCAAAGGCGGACGGGGTATTTGCCGTCCCTTATTACCGCCGCGCGGCCAGACGCGCGGCTTGCGCGGTCACGGCGTTAAGGATATCGGTAAGGCGTCGGCGCGCGGCTTCGGTATCATCAGTCTCGCCGACCCAAACAGGCTCGCCGTAAACCAAGGCGCATTTGCCAAAAGGCAGCGGTATTTGAAATTTATCCCAGGAATTAACCGTAATTTTGCGGCTGCACGCGACTCCGGCCGGAATTATCGGCAAATGCGTTTTTTGCGCCAAATAAATTATGCCTGATCTCGCGCTGTAAACCGGCCCGCGCGGCCCGTCGGGAGTAATCGCCGGGCTGTAGCCGGCTTCGGATATATCCATAAGCCCGCGAAGCGCGCTGTATCCGCCGCGCGTGGTGGAGCCGCGCATTGCTTTCATATTGAATTTAGGAAGCGAACGCGCTATATATTCGCCGTCTTTGCTCATACTTACGAGAACGCAGATTTTGCCTCTGTTGCGATAGGGGTACAGCAAAAACAATTGCTGATTATGCCAAAAAGCGTATATAACGCGCTGCCTTGCGTCAAGTTCCATAGCGGGCTCGCTGCCTGCATATATAAATTTGGTAAAAAACCCGACAAAATGCAGATAAAACGACGCTAAGTTTGCCACTATGCGGTATTTTATATGCGGCTTTTTTTGTTCGCTGATTTTTAGCATATTTTGCGCGGACGTTCTCAACAGTTAAGATATTATATTTTATCAAATATTCGATATTTATCGAACCAAAAAAATCTCTGCCCTTCAATAATACGCGTCCTTTTCGGATATTTTATCTTCATCAAATCCAAAACCTATTTTTTGGACGCTGTTTTGCATATTGGTCCCGTGCGTCTTATCGTCCGCGCCGGCATATTGTATTTCCGCTTTCGGCTCAACATTGCATATAGATAGGATATCCGGCTGGGAAGAGGTTTTTTGCAGTCTCACTGCTCCAATTTACATTTTATAATCAAAAAGAGTTTTTTATTTCTCTTCACCGCTAAACCTTTTGGGAACCCTCGGCCTGGCCGGAGGGTTTTATACGACACATTTATCGCCCTTTCCCCTGCGGGAGAGGGCGATATAAAATTACTTTTTCCCAGCGGTGCCCTGCTTTGCCAAACGCTCGCGGCGGGCTTGGCGGGCTTCGGACAGCTGTTTTTCCAAGCGGGCGATATAGCCGTCCAAATCCTTAATATTGTCCCAGAAAGTGGGCTGGCCTGCGGCCGGCGTGCCGGATTTTACGAAAGATGCCTCCTGCCCGGCCTGCCCATGCTCCGCACCTGCGGCGGTGGCGGCATTGGCAATGTCGCCCGCAACCGCCGTATCCTCAAACGATGATGCCACAGCCTGTTTCTGCCGCGCGCCGCGTTTGACCAAATAAGCAACCATCTTTTTATCATCGTTCTGCACGGCATAATCAAGCGCGGCATTACCGAAAATATCTTCTTTATTTACGTCGGCTCCGCGCTTGACCAGAGCGGCGACGGATTTCAAATCCCCCGCGCGCGCGGCGGTTATAAGCAGCGTTGTCCTGTCTGCGCCGTAAGGCAAATCCGGCTGCGCGTTGGGGGACTGCACTAAAGCGGCGAACGAAGCATAATTCCCTTTTTCTAATGCGTATATCAGCGCGTTTTTGCCGGCTTTATCCCTAACATTCACATTCGCGCCACGCTTAATGAGGGCCGCGGTAAACTTATAATCTTGATTTTTGACGGCGTTGATCAGCGGCGTCGCGCCGTCGTCGCCGTACAGGAAATCAGGCTTAATTGCGGGCGCGGCCAGCACGGCGGTAAAAGTAGCGTAGTCATTATTTTCCATCGCGCGAGTGAGCGGCGTTCGTCCCACGACGTCTTGCGTATTTGCGTCCGCGCCGGCTTTCACGAGCAGCGCAGCCATTGTTGAGTTGCGCGCCCGCGCGGCGAGCATAAGCGGCGTTGTGCCGCTGACGTCGGGCTCATTAACGTCCGCGCCTGCGGCGATTAAATCCCCGCTTATAAGCAGATCGCCTCTCTGCACGGCATGCATAAGGGCTGTGCGGCCGGCATTATCCTTTTCCGTAATGTTAGCTTTGAGGGCCAGCAACCCGCGCACCAGCGGTCTGTCGCCCGCGTCAACGGCGATTATAAGCGGCGTTTTGCCGGAGTCGTCTTTGGCATTAAGATCGGCGCCCGCTTTGCCCAAGAATGTCATTGACTGCGCATCCCCGTTGCGCGCGGCGTAAAGCGCGGGGGTAAGGTTGTCTTCATCGCGGCGGTCAAAATCAGTTTTTTTTGTAACGGCCGAAAGTATGCCGACGCAACGCTCGGCTTTGCTTTTGACGGCA
>JAIRLH010000012.1 GCA_031259485.1 Elusimicrobiota bacterium | reverse complement strand
TAATCTTTAAGTTCGCGCGCAAATTCCGCCGCCAGAATTTTGTGGTGCTTGGCCGGAAAATAGCGCAAAGCGTTTTTTAAAGTCAGTTCTTTTTGCGCGGGCGTCAAAATATTCTTGCGGCGAGGGGCGTGGCTTACGGCGGCGTCATAAGGCCGCGCCGGCGGCAGCACATCGGATATGCCGGCACGGATGTCCTGCCTGAACTCTTCCAAAGTCATTTTACGCACCTATTTTTCCACTGACGATTTCAAGGATTTCTTTTTCCAGTTCCTGCGCGCGCGCGGCAATCTGCGCCGCCTCCGCCGTCAATTTATCGGCCGCCGCGCGGTCTTTAAGGTCTTTGG
This sequence comes from Elusimicrobiota bacterium, assembly GCA_031259485.1. Lineage (GTDB taxonomy): Bacteria > Elusimicrobiota > Elusimicrobia > Elusimicrobiales > Elusimicrobiaceae > Proelusimicrobium. The sequence goes on along the minus strand of JAIRLH010000012.1, from coordinate 2,607 downwards.
CGTTTATTTTAACGTTAAGCCACGCTCCCAAAACGGCGGAGCGCGCCATCAAAGCTCCCACGCCCGCGTCGGAGACAGAGTTGGGATTCCCCTCCTCCGCCATGGCTTTAGCCACGTCAAAAACCTTCAGCGCGGCGCGCATTGTTTTAAGCGGCACCTGCGTAGCATAGAGCGTGGCGGCTTCAAGCGCGTCCGCACGCGCCGTTTTTTCCGCATTCGTATTTTTTGGCATGGAGAATACGGCCATTATCTTATTGAAAGCGGCCGTATCCTCATCCACCAGCGCAAGGAGTTCGGCAACCAAAATCTGGCCCTGTTGCGCTACCGCGGAGAAAGTTTCAACCCTGTCCTCCCAACCGGCTTTGTTGGCGGAAAGATTGGCCACCATTGTACCCAGCGCCGCGCCCAAAGCACCCGCGTAGGCCGATATGCTGCCGCCGCCCGGGGCCGGGGATTCGCTGGCCGTTTCCAGCGCAAAGGCCTTGCATGTCCTGTTGACGAGCTCTTTGGTTTTATCCGCGCCGGCAAGCAGGTATTCTATTATCTTTTCCTCGGGCTTAAACGGCGCGATATCGCTTAAACCAAGGCTCTTTACCGCGATTTTAATCAATTCTTCTTCGCTTAAGCCGCGCGAGCGTTTTTGTTTTTTAAGGAAGTATTTTGCCGCGTCCAGCAATGCGCTTTTGGGGATAAGCCCCACGATTTCCGTACCGCTTACGCGCACGCCGCGCATGGCCGCGACGCGCGATATTTCATCAAAAACCGCGTGCAGCGGCGCGGCTTTAATGTCAACTATATTCATTGAAACCTGCGCTATGCCGTATTCCTCTATAAACCAGCCGATGGCTTTTGTGCCTTTCATAAGGCCGGGCTTAAAGATGGTATTGCCGTTTGCGTCTTTGAGCAGTTTGCCGTCTGGACGGCCGCCCTCGCGCTGCGCGCGGCCCTTTTCGCGGATTTCAAAAGCTATATCGTTGGCAAGACGCGTGGAAGTTGTATTGAGGTTGAAATTCGCGGCAATGAGAAATTCGCGCGCGCCCACGATTGTCGCGCCGCTTTTTGCCGCCTGCTCGGTATATTTTTCTGGGCCGAAGTCGGGTTTATCGTCTTTGGAAAGGATTTTGGCTTCCAATGCCTCATATTCGCCTTTGCGGACATCGGCCAGATTTTTGCGGGACGGGGAAGAAGCCGCGGCCTCGTAATTATATGCGGGGATTTGCAGCTCGTCGTAAATTCTTTTTGCCGTCTGGCGCGCCATTTGCGCGCATTCTTCCAAAGTTACGCCGCATATCGGGATAAACGGCAGCACGTCGGTAGCGCCCAGGCGCGGGTGCGCGCCTTTATGGCGCCGCATGTCAATAAGTTCTCCGGCTTTTTTGACGGCGCGCAATGCCGCCTCCTGTACGGCGGCGGGAACGCCGACAAAAGTGACCACGGTGCGGTTAGTCGCCGCCCCCGGGTCAATGTTGAGCAGCTTTACGCCCTCAACGGATTCAATAGAGTCGGTTATCTGTTTGATAACGGACATATCGCGCCCCTCGCTGAAATTGGGTACGCATTCAACCAGTTTCAAATTGTTTTCCATATATACATTTTAACATACTTTATACGGAGCAAAGCGGGGCAGGAGCTGCCGGCGTCATTGCCGTCATTCCTCGCAATGACGACCGGAAAAGCGCGGGAGTTTTCGGTATCTATTTTTATTTTTTCTATGAATACGCTATAGGGTAAAGAATTATCATAAAATATAATTAGACGATCTTTTATTAACGGAGCAACTGCCATGGACAATACTCAAAATATTTACGCAGGATTTTGGAAAAGAGTCTTTGCCTTTTATATAGACGCAATAATATTATTTCCGCTAGGTATTCTCAATAAAATCGCTTTACCAAAGGAAATAGCTTTCGGCGACTTCTCTGAAGTTAACATCGGTTTTGCAGTTCCTCTTCTGATTATATCCTCTATGATTCATATAGTATATAAGTGCGGATTGGAAAGTTCCCCTTGGCAGGCTACTATAGGCAAAAAAATAATGGGCATAAAAGTTACGGATTCAGATTTTAACCGTATTAATCTTTTGACCGCTATAATCAGAAATTTTTGGTTGCTCCTTTCCCTTTTTGTAAATCCTGCCATAGTATTATTTCATACATTGACTCCTTTATTCGCCTTATCGTTTATTTATTCTATATCCTGCCTCATGACAGCTTTTACCGGCAAAAAACAGGCCACGCATGATATGATTGCCCATTGCCTTGTGGTCAACAAGTCTTATTTGGAAAATGCAGAAAACGGGCTTTCCGCGCCGATACTAGCCGTAAGGCCCGCAGTAAAATATCCCGAAGGGTTTGACGGCGACGGCTTAACGCCGCTTATGCGCGCGGTTTATGACGAGAATATTACCGCCGTCCAAAATATTTTAAAAGAGAATCCCGCCATACTGAACAAAACGCGGCCGGATACGGGCGTAAGCGCGTTCTGGATGGCGGCGGCGTATGGCAATGTCAGCATAATAAAGATTCTGCTTGCAAGCGGAGCGGATACTTCAAACACCAACAAGGAAGGCCTACGCGCGGTGGACATCGCCCGCAAAATGGGCCACAA
>JAIRLH010000193.1 GCA_031259485.1 Elusimicrobiota bacterium | reverse complement strand
GCGCCGTCAATAAGCCGGCCTATGGTTGCCATAAATTTTATTCCGTGATATGTTTCAGTTTTTCTTCCACGCGCAGTTTGCGCAGCCGCTCCAGGATTTCGTCAATATTGCCTTCCATAATCTCGGCGATATTGTGAAAGTTTTCGTTCAGCCGGTGGTCTGTCACGCGGCTCTGCGGGAAGTTATAGGTGCGGATTTTCTCGCTCCTGTCACCGGTGCCCACCTGAGATTTGCGGGTATCGTAAATTTCTTTGTTGCGCTTTTCCTCTTCCATCTGGTAGAGTTTTGCGCGCAGCATGTTCATTGCCTTTTCGCGGTTGGCGCCCTGGCTGCGCTCCTCGCGGCAGCTGACTACGACGCCCGTGGGCTTATGGATAAGGCGCACCGCGGTTTCCACTTTATTGACGTTCTGCCCGCCTGCGCCGCCGGAGCGGCAGGTCTCCATCTCAATATCGGCGGGGTTTATTTGTATGTCAATATCCTCCGCCTCGGGCATGATTGCGACGGTGACAGTTGACGTATGCACGCGGCCCGATGTTTCCGTATCAGGCACGCGCTGCACGCGATGGGTACCCGCTTCGTCGCGCAACCACGAGTACGCGCCGTTGCCTTTTATAAACATACTCGCGTATTTGCAGCCTTTGAGGCCCGTCGGGGTATATTCCAAAATTTCGGTCTTCCACCCGCGGTTTTGGGCGAAACGCTGGTAAACGCGCAGCAGCTCCGCCGCGAAAATGGCGGATTCGTCCCCTCCCGCGCCAGGGCGGATTTCAAAGTAAATGCTTTTGGAATCATTGGGATCCGGCGGGATTATTAGTACGCGCAGCTCTTTGATGATTTCGGCGGGGCGGGTTTCTATTGAAGCCAGCTCCTCGGCGGCCAGCGCGGTCATTTCCTTATCGCTGCCGTCCTGTATTATTTCGCGCGCCTGTTTGACGGCGCTTTCAACCCGCTCTAGTTCGCTGATTTTTTCTATAACGGGGCGCAGGAATGCGTGACGTTTTGTTTTCTCCCTCAGCGCGTCCGGCGGCAGGGAGCCTTTTGCCAGCTCGTCTTCAATTTGCTTATATTCGGTTTTGAATTTATTTATGTCCATAAAAGTTTTTCCTTTTAATAACGAAAACGGAATTTATTTATAAGATTGCCACGGCTCTTTCATAGCATCGCAATGACGGCAAAACGGGAGGAACGCGGTTCCCGCCGTTATCGTAAAAAACAAGCAGACCTCCGGTTGCGGAGGTCTGCTTAACTGTATTTAAAACGCTACTTTGCTTCTTTCTTTCCGGCTTTTTTATCTTCTTTCTTGGCCGCTTTTTTGGGGGCCGCTTTCACAGGCGCAGTGGATAAAACCAATTTTTTTGCCGCCTTTGCAGACGGAGCTTTTGCCTTTTTGGCCTTGACTTCCGTCTTAGGCTTGCGGACGACCATCTTGCCGGAAGTGGAGGCGAATTTTTTATTAAACTTCTCCACCCTGCCTTCGGTATCAAGCATTTTCTGCTTGCCGGTGAAGAACGGATGGCAGGCCGAGCAAATGTCCAGCTTAACTGCTTTCATAGTGGAACGGGTTTTAAACGTCGCGCCGCAGGCTAAAACTACGTCAACGACTTCATACTTTGGATGTATTTTTTCTTTAATTTATTTACCTCTGGAATTTTATTGTTTATATTATACTAAAATTTTTAACAATTGCATAATCTCAGATTTTAAGAGGAAATAACATGAAGAAAATAATGAGCATATTATCTGACAATTGGTAAGAGAATTCTTGTAATTTTTCATAAAAAATAAAAGGACCCGCAGTTCTCCGCGTGGTTGTTTATTTTTGATTTTGGATAAGTTTACAGACATTGGGAAACCGGTCGTTGATTAAAATCAACAGCCGGTTTTGTTATATATTTCAGGGATAAAATGATAAAATTATTTGTATGGTTACTAATTTACTTAAAGAAGTTTTAAAACACCAGGTATATCCCGCGATGGGCTGCACGGAGCCGGTTTCAGTCGCGCTGTGCGCGGCGCACGCGGCCGCGCAGGCAAAAGGAAAAATTATAAAAGCGGTCTTCGCGGCAGACGCGGGAACTTTTAAAAACGGCCTCGGCGTGCGCATACCCAATACCGCGGGCGAACGCGGGAACCTGCTGGCCGCGGCGGCCGGCCTGATAATAGCAAAGCCTTCCCTTGGTATGGAAATACTTAAAGCCTGCACGCCCGCCGTCTTAAAAAAAGCCAAAGAAATGACGGCCAAAAAAATCGTGCGGATAGAAGCCGTTGACAAAAAAGGCTTTTACATTGAATGTAATCTGCAGACGGATAAAAACGAACTTATCGCATGCGTTATAAGCGGCGGCCACACCGCCGTGACATTGCTGGAAAAAAACGGCAAACCCCTCATAAAATCTACCGCCGGAACAAAAACAAATGCGGCGGATTTTAAAGCCGGACTCGCAAAAGCGGCTTTAAAGGATTTAATCAAAGAAGCCCAGAAAGCCGACAGGGCCGACCTTGCTTATATCAAAAAAGGCGCGCTGATGAATATGGCCGCGGCGCGGAGCGGGGCCGCGCTAAAAAAAGTGGGTTATTATCTGCAACAGCTGGTGGTCAACGACATGCTGGATAATAATATAGTAAATTCCTCCAAGATTCTGGCCGCGCGGGCGGCGGACGCGCGCATGGACGGCCTGCCCATACCCGTAATGAGCAGCGGCGAATCCGGCAATCAGGGCATAGTGGCGGTGCTGGTGCCGTGGCATGTCGGCAAGCAAATGCTGGTAGACGAGGATACAATTTTGCGCAGCATCGCGCTTTCGCACTTGTTGAACGGATACGTTAAATGTTTCACGGGCGAGCTGGCCCCCATTTGCGGCTGCGCCATAGCCGCCGGCGTGGGCGCGAGCGCGGCGCTGGTTTACCAGCAAAACGGCGCGGACATAAAGGGCATAACTTTAGCGGTAAACAATATCATAAGCGATATCGGCGGCATGTTGTGCGACGGCGCAAAAAGCGGCTGCGCGCTGAAGGTTGCCAGCTCGGTTGACAGCGCGTTGCGCGCCGCCTTCATGGGCATGCGCCACTACGGCATAACCGAGGTGGAGGGCTTTGTGGGCAAAACGGCGGAGCAGACTATCCAAAACCTCAGCAAAATATCCAATATCGGCATGCGCCAGGTGGACAGCTGCATAGTAGACATCATGCAGGATAAAACTAATGCCTGAGGCGTGCCGGCGGCTGCAGTTATGCATATTTCAATAATACTGGTACGCCCGCGCAACCCGCAGAATATTGGCGCGGCGGCGCGCGCCATGGCGAACTTCGGTCTGAGCGATTTGCGCGTGGTATCGCCCCACCCGCCCGTTTGGGAGGAGGTGCGCACGGCGGTGCGCGCCGAAGAAATTATAAAAAAAGCGAAAGTCTTCCCCTCGCTGCCGGCCGCGCTGGGCGACGCAAATTTTACGCTTGCCGCAACCGCGCTTAAAAACCGCCGCGTCAGCCGCACGATAATCGGCCTGCCGGATATCGCCGCAGTTTTGGACGAACATAAAAACAGCAATATCGCGCTGGTCTTCGGGCCGGAGAAAACGGGCCTTGCCGCCGATGAAATCGCGCTGGCGGACGCAGTCCTCAATATCCCCACGACAAATAAAACGCCGTCAATAAACCTTGCGCAGGCCGTGGTTTTGTGCTGCTATGAAATCAGCAAAAGCAAAATCCCCGCGCGCGGCAAAACCGCGCGCGTAAAAGAGGCGGATTTTAAAGCTAAACAAATTGTTATTGATAATTTCCAGCGGCTGCTTGACAGGCTTGATCTGCCGCCCACGCTGGGCTTTCGCGTCAGGCAGCGGCGGCTGCTTGACCTGCGCGCCAAAACGCGCATGAGCAAAGAAAATATTTTCTTCCTAAATGGCCTTATAAGCAGAATTTTGCGCAAGCTGGGATAAATTTATATATGCTCCGCGCGCTTCTTTCATCGGATTGCGCCCAACTTTTTGAGTCCGGTTCAAAATAAATCTACCGCGATGCGCCAGAGCCCGGGAGGACGAAGGGGTGAGGCCTGTCGCGGTTAAGCACGTTTTTTTGAACTATCACATCCCCGCCGTTTTCGCAGATGAAATTATAGCCTTTCATACACGCGTCGCCGTACGGATATTCGCACACAACGCGCTTGTCGTAAGCGCACAGGAAAGGTATGCGCGGCGGATAGGTATTAATCGTAATGGTGACGGTATTCCATACATTGCTGCGCCCGATTTCCAGCTTAATGCGCCGCATGGCAAGAAATTTGCGCTGAGCGGCATTGTTGAAGCCCAGATACGCCTGAACTTTCTTTTCTATATCGCGCTGGAGAAAATTCTTATCCCACTGGTGAAACTGCAGAGCGCGGTGGCTTTCCAGCTGCCAGCGCCGGCCGGCGTAAAAGGCGGCGATTTCCGCCTTTTGCACAAGCACCAGCAGGCCGTATGTTTTTATGACAAAAAGCATAAGAATAAAAAACAAAGGGAACAGGAGGACGACTTCTGTCGTCGCCTGGCCGCGGCGGGATTTAAGGAAATTAAAATTTATCACGGCAATGTCCTAACCTGATATTTGGGCGTCGGATTGGGCCAGACGCAGTTATTGGACGCTTTGGTGCACTGCAACGCCACGCGCACGTGCGTATACGGTTTATACTTCGCAAGGCTTATGCCGAAGTAATTGTCCGGCGCGGTAAAGGGCTGCTTGATGTCTATGCCGTTGAACAGCTGGCGCAGCCTGTCGCGCGAGCCCGGGTTAATAAAAGCAAACTGGTAAAGTTTGCCGCCAATGGCGGGGAATTCCTCAAGTTTCAGTTCTGGTGAAGTAATATTAGTATCACTCGTGTTTTTAAAATGGACTTTAATATTATTTAGAAAAATGGGCGTGGTGCCCACTATATATTTTTTAAATTCCTTAGAACCTTCGCGCCCAATCTGGCTAAGCGGGCAGTTCTCGCCCTCGCGGCACGAGTTAAGGTA
>JAIRLH010000158.1 GCA_031259485.1 Elusimicrobiota bacterium | reverse complement strand
AGTTTTGAGAGAAAAACCTCTTCATAATTTATATAATAAATTCACGGTTGACAATCCCGATAGACATGCTGAGGAGGAAATAAAATATGAACAACAAAAAGACATCAATTAATGATATTGGCCGTTGGCCGTTTAGAGGTTTTACGCTGATTGAACTTCTTGTCGTTGTTGTAATTATCTCTATTCTGGCGGCAATAGCAATACCGCAATATTTCACAGCGGTTGAAAGAGCCCGCGTTTCAAATATGCTTACGCTGCTTAAAAGCATTGATTCGGCGCAAAAAATATATTTTCTTACAACGGGAAATTATGCAATGAATATTAATGATTTGGATATACAACTTCCTACGGGCGGAAACATCCAAGAGAGCGAATGCTGTCAAACCATTAGCTATAAGAATTTTAGCTGTATACTCAGGGATAAAAATTTATCGTCTTCCAGTAGCTCGGCATATTGTAATACAAAACAAACTATTCTTGAAAAATATTACAATTCAAATCGTTTTATCTGCTGGGCATCTAAAACGGATGATAAAAAAAATAATTTTTGCAAAAAATTATCTGGAAATCAAACATATAATTCAGAAAATAGTGGAAACTTTGCATATTATTTCACCCCTTAAAGCCTCCGATGATATTTGAACGAAACATTATATATTTGATATAGTTAATATAATGTCAGTTAAGCAAATACCAACCTGGCTGGAGCAAGAGAATGCCTAATCAAAACGATAAGCACTTCAAGCGCTTTTATAAAATATTAAACAGTTTTGAAAACAAACAAATCATAGTCATAGGCGACGTTATGCTTGACCATTCCATAAAAGGCGGCGTTTCGCGCATTTCGCCTGAGGCTCCCGTTCCTATCGTAAACGTGGAAAACGAAATTTACGCGGCCGGCGGCGCGGGCAATGTCGCGGTAAACTTAGCCGCTCTCGGCGCAAAACCGATAATACTTTCGCTGATAGGCGAAGATATAAAAGGGCAAGTATTGAAAGATTATCTTGCCAAAAAAGGCGTTGACGTTTCAAAACTTGTTAAAGATAAAGAACGCCCGACGACGCAAAAAATACGCATAATAGCGGAACGCCAGCAAGTCGTCAGAATTGACAGGGAATCCCGCTCAAAAATTCCCCCGGACATCGCGAAAGTTTGCATTCAAAATTTTAAAGCGGCTTTAAAAAACGCAAAAGGCGTGGTAATGTCCGATTACGGAAAGGGCATGCTTTCCGACCATAATATACACGAAATTATCAAATTATGCCGCGCAAAAAAAATCCCCGTTTGCGTTGATCCCAAAATTGATAATTTTAAGAAATATAAATATATAACCTGCATGACCCCAAATACAAAAGAGGCGTGGGAAGGGATGGGACTGCCGCCGCAAAAAGACGAGGCCGCGCTTATCGCGCTTGGTAAAAACATACTCAAAACTTTGCGGGCGGATTCTATACTTATTACGCGCAGCGCGGAGGGAATGACGCTTTTTGAAAAAGCGCCCAAAATCAAAATTGCGACGATAAAAGCCGCCGCGCAGGAAGTTTTTGACGTTACCGGTGCGGGCGATACCGTAATTTCCGTTTTAACGCTCGCGCTCGCGTGCAAGGCAAGCCTTAAAGACGCGGCTTATATAGCGAACAAAGCCGCGGGCGTCGTGGTAAGCAAACTTGGCACCGCAACTGTAACCAGAGAAGAAATAAAAGAGGTTTTAAAATGAAAGATACTTTAATAGTAATCCCCGCAAGATACGGCTCGACGCGGCTGCCCGCCAAAGTGCTTGAGAAAATTAACGATAAAACAATTCTGGAATGGGTTTACTCAGCCGCGGTTAAAGCCAAATGCGGGGAAGTCATTATAGCCACGGAAAATAAAAAAATAGTTGAGGCCGCAAAAAAATTCGGCGGCAAAGCAGTAATGACCGGCGAAGGTTGCCAAAGCGGAACCGACAGAGTTTTTGAAGCCGCGTCAAAAACGGACGCGCAATATATAATAAACGTGCAGAGCGACGAGCCTTTTATAGAATCTTCCACAATAAAAAACGTGGTCAACCTGCTTAAATCCGACGCGGAAACCGACATAGCCACAGCCTGCGTTCCTACTTTAAATTTAAACGTAATCACAAGCCCAAACTGCGTTAAAGCCGTTTTAAACGGGCAAAACAGGGCTTTATATTTTTCACGCTCAATAGTGCCGTATAAAAGAGAAAATACGGAAGACGTTTTGAAAGTTCCGTATTATCAGCATTGCGGCATTTACGGATTTAAAAGAGCGGCTTTAGAAAAATTCGTCAAGCTGCCAAAAAGCACTCTTGAGAATTTAGAGAAATTGGAACAATTGCGCGCTTTGGAAGCGGGAATGATAATAAAGAGCGTTTTAATAAAAAAAACCGGCCCCGCGATAGACACGGCGGAAGATCTTTTTAAAGCCAAAGAATTTGCAAAAACAAGAAAAAATTAATAATGTATACGTTCATCGTAGACTTCTAAATTATCTAATCATCATTGCGAAGCCGGATTTCACTTGTCCGGTCGAAGCAATCCGGCTGTTATCCTTCTGAAAGAGACAGAAAGCTAAGTTATCGCTACTATTGTTACGGCAAGCGTTGCCTTGATTGACGATGAGAATTCGCCTACTCTTGATTTTAACGCTTCAAAAGCGCAAATGGGAGAATTTTATAAAGGTAAAAGAGATGCGTAGCAAAAAATGAAAAAGTTCACGCTATGTGCGAAACAATGGGAAAACAAGAACTCGCGTTTACTAATAATTATGTCCTAAATTGAATTCTATAATAATTTCGTGCGTTCCCACTCGGCTTTTTCTTCGCCCCAGCGGTTTTTGTATTCCTCAGGCATTTGATAAACTATAGCCGCACAAGACGCGCTGACGCTTCCGTCGGGCAAAATAATTTCCGCCTCGACCTGCGCGCGTTTTTTTGTGGCGCGGACCACTTTGCCCACGGCTTTAAGCGGAACGTTTGTAGGGGTAACTTTTTTATACACAACCTCAAGTTTCAATGTCACCATTAAATTGTCAAAATCCCCGTCGAGCATTGTCGCCCGTCCGGAAGTTTCGTCAAGTATCGCGGCTATAATGCCGCCGTGCACCACGCCCGGATAAGAGCGATACTCTTCCGGCACGGTGATATTTGCAATAGCAGTTTTGTTTTCATTATCGTTATACCAAACTATTTTAAGTCCGCGCGGATTATCTTTGCCGCA
>JAIRLH010000128.1 GCA_031259485.1 Elusimicrobiota bacterium | reverse complement strand
GTCTTCTTCAGCCGCGGCTAAGCCACCCGCTCAGAACAAGCTTAGGACTTCTTCTATGTCCAAGTTTAAATAATATCCGCTTTTGTCTAACTTCTCCTGGTGTTTAGGCACGCAGTTTTACACGCTTTATTCCAAAAAAATCTCCCCCGTATGGACTAATATTTTTAAAGGCACTCTCGCCTGCATACTGTTCGGACTTGCTGTAATGCTAACGGGCGGTTTCGGTGTTATACGGCCAAAAGCAATATTTCTGTTTATGCTTTCCGGTTTTATAGGGCTGGGGTTTGCGGATATTTTAATTAACCGATATTTTTGGAATTTATGCCGCAAATTAAAGAAAGAGTAATGCGGGGAATAATCTTATTGCCTTCTAATAATATTTTTTGCAGGCAAAGCGATTAATTTAGTCTTTATCATAAACAGCATCACAAATTTGTATCGCTTATTCTATCGTTTTACTTACGTAGCTTAAAATTATTTCAGCCGCAGATTTATGTCCCATCTTGCCCGCAACATCCGCGGGCGTAAGTCCCTCTTTATTTTTGTTAGTTAAATCAGCGCCTGCCGCAAGCAGGATTTTTATTGTTTCAATATGCCCCTGCGCGGACGCCATCCACAACGCGGATGTACCTGTGTTTGAATTAACAAAATTTATTATATCCGGCCGCTCGCGCAGTATTTTTTCAACTTCAGTTTTATCTTTGTTGTAAACAGCGTGCATAAGCGGAGTAAGTCCATCCCTGTCAAACATCTGCGATTGTTCGCCTTGTTCCTTATTTTCTTTATTATCTATCAGGTTCAGGTTGCGGACCATGCTGATTATTGCCTTCACTGCCCGGCATAATTGTAAGAATAAAAAACAAAATCTGCCCGATAAAAGGAACCCAGCTAACGAGTATCCACCAACCGCTTTTATCCAAATCATGCATTCTTCTTATAGAACAAGTTAGTACTGCAATTACAGTCAGCGGAATATATAAGAAAAGAAATATATTGAATATTATTATCGTAATCCCTAACACCTTTGCTGCCATACCTGTATATCTACCAGGTGGGATAGACGTTATGAATATAAATAAAAACATCAATACGAAAACAGAAAAGAAGCAAGGAATCCAATACTGTGTTATATTTGCTCTTCCGGATGTTGTAAGAAACTTTTTATAAAAGTCGATAATATAAAACATTATATCAGACATTTTCGCACCTCTTATATTCTAATTATAACAAATGCAGGACTCCGGATTACTTCTTTGCGCGCGGCCTGCCGCGATGACGGCGGGAGGAAACACCCCCCGCCCCGCGCAAGGGGCGATGAAAAGGAATGCGATGACGGAAAGGGCATATACCGGGGTATTATAAAACCACTATCTCCTCAAGCTCTGCTCCGTTGGAAATCAGCCTGAGCTGCGGACGGGGATACGTTGACTCGGAAATCTCTTTTAAATGCTCCAAAAAGTCTTTTGCCTCTTTTGAAAAATCTTCGTATTTTTTAACCTTTCCGGCGTCGTTGCCGGCAAACAAATCAATATGCGTCACGGCAAGTTTGGTGGCGGTGTTTATTATAATGGCCTTTCGCGCCGCGGCGTCCTCAAATTTGCCTATTCTGCGAAGCCTTTTGCTTACGGAGCCGATTTCGCAGCCTTTGCCGTGATACAGCTCAAGCTCCTTTTCGTCCGTAATTTCGCGCTCAAGCGGGCCGGGGCCGACGCGGCTTACGTAAGGCTTAAAAATAACCCAGCAGTCTCTGACGGATTTAGGGCCGAGTCCGGCTTCGGCAAGGAAAGTGGAGGCCGTAGTGTCGCGCGAAGTGACAAAAGGATATTCCCCGTGGAAAAGAGACAACTTAATGCCCTGAGTGCCTTCAAGCAAAATATCTTGTCCTTTGTCCAGAGCCGAAGCCAGCAGCTCCGGCACGTCTTTTATAAATTCTTTAAGCAGCGGCTCGTCTTTGGCAAAGCGAATCTTTCTGCGCTCTATGCGCTCCTTTACGGCTTGGCCAAGTCCGGTGCCTACGGAGCCGACCGAAGACATAAAATGCGCATCGCCCTTTTCCGCCGATGTGTTCTCCTCGCTGATAATAACCGCGCGCGGGTCAATAATCAGGCGGTCTCTAACGCCGGTTAATTCCACTTCCTTTAAAAGCCATTCCGTTTTTGTGTACGCGCCCGCGCCAAGCACCAGCTTTGCGCGTGGGTTAAGAAAACCGGAAGGAATATTTTTGAGCGTATACTTATTGCCTTTGTGAAGAACCGTATGACCCGCGTTAGGGCCGCCGATACGCACGCAATAGCCGTAATTACCCTTATAAGAAAGATAGGCCGAAATTTTGCCCTTGCCCTCGTCGCCCGATTGTCCGCCCGACACTATGTCTATCATTTGCCGCTCCTTGCGAGCTTTGCCGCTATGCCCGCGTAATTTTTTACGCTTAATTTTTTGAGCCGCGCCTTAACGTCCGCGCCCACGGCAAGCCCTTCAATAAAATCTCTTAATCCCTGCGCGGTAATCTTTTTGCCGCGCGTTAAGTCCTTAAGTTTTTCGTAAGGATTTTCCACGCCCGCCGCCCTTAAAATAGTTTGTATGCCTTCGGCAAGAACTTCCGGGCGTTCCTCAAGCTGCGCCAAGAACGCTTGAGGACGAGGCTCAACTTTGGACAATCCCCTCGCAAGAGCCTTAATGGCGAGCACGTTATAGCCGAAAGCCGCGCCGACGTTTCTTAAAACGGTGGAATCCGACAAATCCCTTTGCAGTCTTGACACGGGCAGCTTTGCGCTGAAATAAGAGTAAAGCGCGCCGGCCAGACCGAAATTGCCTTCGGCGTTTTCAAAATCTATCGGGTTTACCTTTTGCGGCATAGTTGAAGATCCTACTTCGCCGGCCACGGTCTTTTGAAGCAGCAGCCCGTCGCTTATATACCGCCACATATCCTGGCACAAATCAAGCAAAATGGTATTAACGCGCCTTAAATTGTCAAAGAGCTCCGCGTAAGAATCGTGGGAGTCAATTTGCGTAGACAGCGCGGCGGCGTATATTTTTACGCGGCGGCCTTTGTTAAAGCTGTTTATAAATTTTTTAGCAAACACAGGCCAGTCAATTTTTTCAAAAGCGGCAAAATGCGCATTAAAATTGCCCGCCGCGCCGCCGAACTTGCAGGAAATGCTTTGCTTTTTCAACCGCTCAAGCTGACGGGAAAGGCGGTATTCAAAAACGCGGATTTCTTTGCCAAAAGTGGTAGGCACGGCGGCTTGTCCGTGCGTGCGGGCAAGCATCGTAAGTCCGGCGTACTTGCGCGCCGTACGCAAAAGCGTATTTTGCAGCCCGCCAAGCAGAGGAACAAATACTTTTTCAACGGCCTCGCGCAGCATTAAAGCGTAAGACACGCTGTTTACGTCTTCGGAAGTAAGCGCGAAATGCAGCCATTGAAGCCTGTTTTTAAACGACGAAGAGGAAAGTTTGCCCCTCAAAAAGTACTCTATGGCCTTTACGTCGTGATTGGTGGGCTTTACGCCCTTATATCCCGTAAATTCCAAAGCTTTTATTATTTTAAAATCCTTGTAAGACAAGACCTGCAAAGAGCGCAGAAGGTTCTTTTGCCCGGGCGAAAGTTTAAACAAAGACAACTGCGACAAGGCGATAAGATACTGCGTTTCCACAAATACCCTGCGGCGGGTAAGCGCGTCCTCCCCTATAACTTCAATAAGGCCCGAAAGTTTATCGCTATAACGTCCGTCAAGAGGAGTAAGCATCGCCATAATTATAACATTTTTACTCTAATACGATTTTATATTCTTCCCACGGCAGTTGCGGGTCGGACTGCACCTTTACGCCGCGATGCACGTTTTGCTCTATCACGGACTGCTTTTGCTTTATATAATCGGCAAGCAGAGGATGCAAAACTATTCTCAAGCCGCCGCCGGGTCTGCCCTGCGTGA
>JAIRLH010000001.1 GCA_031259485.1 Elusimicrobiota bacterium | reverse complement strand
CGCCGGATTCTTCGGCGCCGAACGCGATGTCTTCAAGCGGTATTCTTTCCGCTATATGCTTAAAGCCCACTGGCACTTCTTCAAACGGCAGTCCGTGCGCGCGGGCTATGCGTTTGTTTAAATACCCCATTGAAAGGCATTGCAACACTTTGCCTTTAAGTTTTTTATGCTTAATAAGATAATCCAGCGTAAGCGCAGACACTATGCACGGCGAAAGATACAAGCCCGCGTCGTCTATAACCGCCAAACGGTCGCCGTCGCCGTCGTAGGCAAATCCCGCCGCGCATTTGTTTTCCAAAACGGTTTTTTTGAGAAGGGTTAAATTTTTCTCTTTCGGCTCAGGAGAAACGTCGCCGAAAACGGGGTCGCGGCTTTCGTTTAAGGCGATAATTTTCTGCTTCGGCAACAGCTCTTCCGTATACCCCGCCGCGCTTCCGCGCATATAATCAACGGCTATTTTGCCTTTAAGCGCGCCCACCGCTTTCTTTATATTTACCTTTGACGCGACGTATTTGAAATATGCCCGCTCCATGCCCTTCTTAGTCTCAACGCAGTTGGAGGGTACGTATAGAACGGTTTTTTTGTCCAAAGCCTGCTCTATTTCTTCGCCCAGCCGCGCGGGCAGCGCGCCGCCTTCCGTTTTGATTTTAATTCCGTTATAATGCGGCGGATTGTGGCTTGCCGTTATCATTACGCCGAGCCAGAATTTGGTATACGTAAGACAGCTTATTACGGGCGTGGAAACCGGCTTGTCTAGCAGCGTAGCGTCAATTTTGTTAAGTTTCAGAATACTTGCCACGTCCGCAGCAAACCTATCGGACAGAAAACGCCTGTCGTAGCCTATCACGACAAGTCCCGTTTTGTTTCCCAGGTCGGACGGCACGCTGACGTTTATCCAGTTGGCCAGTGCCTGCGCCATGCGCCTTACGTTGTTAAAAGTAAAATCCCACGCGATTATGCCGCGCCATCCGTCGGTTCCAAATTTTATATCTTCAGCCGTCATAAAAAGCTCCGTTAAAACGCGCAATGCGCTTTTTAAATTTGTGGAGGCGGCGGGATTCGCACCCGCGTCCAGGCGGTCCTCAGCGCGGTTACTACAGGTTTAGCTCGGGCGTTTGAGTAAGATTATCGGCCCCGAGCGTCCTAAATCTTACTTGTTTATTTTAGTCTTAGGCGGCTTTTAGGCTAAACGAACCTTCGCCGCGGCAGTCGGATTTCTTGACCGTTAGTCTCCGCGCTTCCGACAAGCGTGGAGACTCGGGTTTAGGCAGTTGCCCAAACAGTTTCGTTGGTGTTGCCAACTATTCGTTTTGGCCCTATTTTAACCGGCCTGGCCAACCGGTACCTGCAACCGAGCGTCGGCGACTCCTGTCGAAACTTGTCGCCCCCGATTATACGCCTGCTAAGGCGTTCCATTAAAATATCAAATTTAAACGCGAATATCAAATTTTGCGTCCGGTTTTCACCGCCGCGGAGGCAATTACGGCAGTCGCCAACGCCGCCGCAATCGCCGTAAGCGAAATCCAAGTCGGCACGTGATAATAATGCGAAAACGCCATTTTAAGCCCCACGAAAATAAGCACGGCGGCGATGCCGTACTTAAGATAGCGGAATTTGTCGGCCATTCCGGCGAGCAGGAAATACAGCGAGCGCAGGCCAATTACGGCAAATATATTGGACGTGTAAACCACAAAAGCGTCGTGGGTTACGGATAGAACCGCGGGAATTGAATCTACCGCAAATACCACATCGGAGCCTTCAATCACAAGCAGCGCGGCAAACAGCGGAGTGGCATACAATTTTGACTTTTCCCTTACAAAAAACGCGCCGCCATGGTAAGTTTCCTTTACGGGCATAATTCTTTTAAGCGTTTTTAAAAGCATATTGTCCGAGGGGTCAAATTTGTCCTCGTTATGACAAAGCATTTTTACGGCCGTATAAATCAGCAGCGCACCAAACACGTAGACCATAAACTTAAAATTGGTTATAAGCGACACTCCGACGAATATAAAAAAGAAGCGCAGCGCGACCGCTCCCAAAATGCCCCACAGCAGAGCCTTGGGCTGATATTGCGAAGGCACGGAGAAGAAGCCGAAAATCATTATGAACACGAACATATTGTCAACGGAGAGCGAGTACTCTATTACGTATCCGGTAAGATAGTCCAGAGCCTTTTCGTGTCCCAGAGACAAGGCCACCGCGCCGCCAAAGAGCAACGCAAGAGATACCCACGCCAAAACCATAAAGGCCGCTTCGCGTACGCTAACTTTGCCGCCGCGCTTGTTAAGCAGCGCAAGGTCAACGAAAAGCGCCGCCCCTACGGTAATCCAAAAAACAATCCACATGATTTGGTCTATTGCCATAATTAATTATACAAAAATGATAAAATATGATTTAATTATGAAAAAAATACTCAATTTGCAGTGCGTATCCTGCGGCAAAGAATATAAAACGGGAGATTTAGACTATTTATGCGCGTCTTGCGGCGGCACGCTGGAAATCAATTACGATTACAAACTGATTAAAAAGCGTTTTGACTACGACGTTTTGGAACGCAACCACACTTACGATATGTGGCGTTATACCGATTTGCTGCCCGTGGACGACAACGACGGCATACCGCCGCTTAAAGTCGGCTGGACTCCGCTTTACGAGGCCAAAGCCCTTGCCGCCAAGCTCGGCATATCCAAACTTTTTATCAAAGACGAAGGCCGAAATCCCACCGGTTCCATAAAAGACCGCGGCAGCGCGGTTGCCGTCGCGCGCGCCCTTGAGCTGAAAGCCAAAGTAATCACCGACGCTTCCAGCGGTAACGCCAGCGATTCTCTGGCGTGCCTTACGGCGGGAACCAATCTTAAAACCGTTATTTTCGCTCCGGCCAACACGCCGCAGGCCAAACTCGCCCAGCTTTACGTTTACGGCGCGTCGGTAATCCGCATGAGAGACGACTACGACGCCGCTTTTGAGCTTTGCCGGCAGGCCTCGCAAAAGTACGGCTGGTACAACCGCGCCGCCGGTATCAACCCTTACGGGCGCGAAGGCAAAAAGACATGCGCTTTTGAAATATGCGAGCAGCTTCAGTGGGAAGCTCCCGACAAGGTCATAGCGGCCGCGGGCGACGGCACCATTATCAGCGGAATGTGGAAAGGCTTTACGGATTTTAGCAAGCTGGGCATAATTGAAAAAATGCCGCAGATGATCGCGGTTCAAGCCGAAGGCAGCGCGGCGATTAAAAACGCCTTTGACGCCGGCGCGGCGCAGGCGGGCAGCGTGAAGGCCGAAACAATCGCCGACAGCATTTCCGTCAACCGCCCGCGCGACTCCGCTCTCGCGCTTCAGGCCATTAAGGAATCGGGCGGCGGCGCGCTTACAGTGACGGACGGTGAAATTATATCGGCCATCGCCGAATTCGCGCAAGTATCCGGCGTGTTTGCCGAGCCGGGCGGCGCTGCGCCCTACGCGGCTCTTAAAAAACTCGCGGCGCAGGGCAAAATCAAAAAAGACGAATCCGTTGCGCTCGTGATAGGCGGAAACGGGCTTAAGGACATATCCGGCGTGTTAAAAGCCGTGCATATACCCGACGCTCTTTTAACGCCCTCTTTGGACGACGTGGCGCGCTTGGCGGGCGTTGAGACGGGCGAGGAGCAATAAATTATGAAAAATAATCCTTCTTCTATGGAATTTGCCGGCGGGCAATCCGTTGGGCAAACGCGCGTGCGGGAGGATTTGCCGCAATCTTACGGCGAAACGGAGGCGTTTTTGCTGCCGCGCGACCCGCAATGGATATTTTTGCTTTGGGATATCGCTCAAAGCGTCCGCGATTTTATAAGACAAGAACACGGACAAGATATTTTTGAACGCGGGCGCGCGGTGGCGCGCTTATACGACGTTACGGACTCGGGCGGCGAAGTTTCGGGCGCTTCGTCGTTTT
>JAIRLH010000132.1 GCA_031259485.1 Elusimicrobiota bacterium | reverse complement strand
CGGCCCAGCATGCTTTTATTACCCGCTTCCCATTTAAATTTTTTGTCCGAATTATTGCGGCCGCCGTAGCCGCCGCTTTCCCAGTCATAATTAATTTTATCCTCGTTGGAACGCGGATCCCTTACAAAAACAGCCACTTTACGGCGCTGCGTGACGTCGTCCCAGTTGATAAATCTGCCTTTTACTTTACCGTAAACCCAATCATGTTTGTGCCAGTTAGGCGTAATACCCAGGAATGTCGCCTCATAATAAACATTATCCAGACGAAAACTTTTAACCCCGACCCTGGAACTTTTGGGAGACAAAACCGTAATTTCAGGGAATTTTTGCATAATCTCGTCAAAAGATTTCATGTCAAGCTTTAATTTGTTGCGCCAGCCTCTGTTGACATTAAAAACAAAAGAATTCGCGCCGGCGAGCTTTTCCGCCCGCGCGATGACTTCCTGCGAATAATTTATGACGGAAAATACAAACAAAAAAGTGAATACGCCGATAGAAATCGCAAAAATGCTCAGGAAGGAGCGCAGTTTATTGTTGAATATTTCAATAAAGCCGATTTTGGCGGCTATGACGAGGCGGCTTATCATTCCACTATGCTCCCGTCCAGCATTTTTATTATGCGGTTCGTTTTCCGTGCGAGGCTGGCATCGTGCGTCACCATTAGCAGCGTGTATCCCCTCGCGTTTATGCTTTTGAACAAATCCACAATTTCATTGCCGCTTTTTATGTCAAGGTTGCCGGTGGGCTCGTCGGCTATTAAAATTTTAGGGTCGTTGGCAAGCGCGCGCGCTATGCAGACCCTCTGCTTCTGCCCGCCGGAAATCTGCAGGGGATTGTTCCTGCATTTGTCTTCCAGTCCGACGGCTTTTAGCAGCTCAAAAGCTTTTCTTTCGGCGGCGGAATTTGAAATGCCCTTATAGCGCATGGGCATTTTGATATTTTCAAGTACGCTTACGCTCGGCAGCAGATTGAAATTTTGGAACACAAAACCTATATTGTTCCTGCGCAGAATGGTTTTTTCGTAATCTTTCATTTTTTCCGTCGGTCGGCCGCCCAGCAGGTATTTGCCGCTTGTCGGCGCGTCAAGAAGCCCCAAAATGTTTAAAAGCGTGCTTTTGCCGCAGCCGCTTGGGCCGGTGATGGAGGCAAATTCGCCCTCTTTTACGGCAAAATCTATCCCGCGCAGGGCCGTAAAGTTAAGACCGCCGGCGTCGTAAATTTTAACCAGGTTTTCGCATTCAATAATATTTTGGGGCATATTTTCCGTAGCCCTGACTTTTTTTGTCGCTCTGCGCGAAGTCGCAGAGCCTATTTTTGGATTCTGCGAGTTCGCTTCGCTCCCGCAGAATGACGAATATTTCTCTTACCTGCGTCTCGCCGATACTCTGCCAATTTTCGGCAGAGGTCTTTTGCCGGAATAAGCATTCGCGGCCGCCGGCTCTTCCAGCAGCAGGGTATCATCTTCTTTGAGGCCGGCTTCGTCGGCGTTCAGAAGCTCCGCGTCGCTTTCGTTTCGCAAACCGAGTTTTATCTGCAACTTATCCGCCTCGCCTCCCGCGCCTTTTTTGTAAACGTAAAAAGTCAGGTCGCCGTTTTTATCACGGTCTTCAAAAATTGCGGCAATCGGAATAAGCAAAACGTCTTCTTTGGAATCCAAATCTATTTTTACCGTCGCGGTCAGGCCGACCAGGATTTCCTTAACGGCGTTTTTTGTTTCGGCGACGGTGATGAACTCCACCTGGTTTTTCTCCTGATCCCAGTAATTTTCCTCGGAAACTTCCGGCTGGGGCGAAATTTTTGCCACAAAACCGTCATAAGACACGCCCGGCCGCGAAGGCACGTTTATTTTCAGCGGCATGCCGGTTTTGACGTTAGGGATATCGTATTCGCCTATTTTTATCGGCACTACATAGCTGCCCGGCTTTATTATTTTCATTATGCAAGTCGGGGTGTTGTAGCCGCTGCTTCCCGTTATAGATTCGCCTATTTGCGGCAAATCAAAATTCATTTTATTTTTTGACTGCCACCTGTCGTTTAAACATCTGATGACCATTCCGCCCGTAGGCGCGAAAATATCAACCGGCAGATATTTGTCGTGCTCGCTCTGCCCGGGCTGGACAACCAGAAGTTTTTGGCCCTGTTTCACAATATCGCCTTCTTTTACGAATCTCTGCGAAATTTTGCCGTTAGCGCGGGAGTTGACTTCCACGGATTCCTTGGCTTGGAACGCGCCGTCTTTTGATATGCTCAGCGTAATATCGCCGCGGCGGACCTGCTCCGTCGCTTCCTCAACGGCGGAAGACTTCTTTTTGATTTTGTATTTGTAAAAATAAAAGCTTCCGGCGGCCAGAAGCAAAAGCAAAATAATTTTCCCTTTATGCGTCCAGATTAATTTGAAAACCATTTTTATTTTTTCCATAATTTTATTCCTCTTGCGAAACGAAATTTTTATTTTTCATTTTTTATCGGATAAAAAACCGCGCTCTACGCGCTTTATAGTGTCATCTGTAAAATCTTTATTGTCTAAAACAAGTTTGCTCTCGTCGTAAATATCAAGCCCCAAGGCGCGCTTATAGGAATAAATATTCAGCTGATAATCGTATTTTAAATTCGTATCGCGTATCAGGGCCGAAAGATATTGTTCCTGCGCGTTATAAAGTTCCCACGAATCGGCGTTGCCTTCATTATATTTTGCGCGGGCGATATCAAGACGTTCCTGCGCTATTTTCAGATTGTTTTTGGAAATATCGATGCTCGTGAGCTGAAACTTCAAAGAATTCCTGACGTTAAAAATATTTTCTTTTATGTTTCTGAACAGCTTTTCAAAATCCATATAATTGTTTATTAGATCCATTTTTGATACGCGGACGTCGTTGTATTTGTCAATCCATAAGAAGCCTATCGGGACGCTGAAGCTCAGGCTGACTGAATAATCCGTCCTGTTGCCGCGCGCGCCGAAAATATCGTCCGTATTATTTCCCAGATTAAAACCCGCGCTTAACATGGGCAGATTATTCATAAGCGTGAGTTTATTGTCTATTTTCGCGTTTTGGAAGTTTAATATTTCCCTGTTGACGTCCTCGCGGTTGGCGACGGCGGTTTGCAAATCGTCGTCAAAGGAAGTTTGATAAAACTCCGGCGCGGTTTCAATCTCATAATCCAGCTTTGCGGCCGACATAATTTCCCGCCCGATTTGATTGTTGAAATTAATCAGCGAGGAGTTATAATCCGCCGTCTTCTGTTCCATATCCAGCTCGGCGTTTTTTAAAGTGTTTTCACTCTGCAGAAAGTCGGTATAGGTTTTCAATCCGTCCCTGTAAAGCAGGCGCGTCATTTCGTACTGCTCCAGTTTTTCTTCCAAATCGCGCGCGGCCACTTCAAGCAGGCTTTCTTTGCGCTTCAAATCGTAAAAAGTTTTTATGGCGGAAAGCGCCAGCTCCTGCAAACTGTTTTTAAAACGCATACGCGAGGTTTCAAGGAGATTTTTCTGTTTTTTGTAGGCCAGATAATCGCGCCCGCTGTTGAAAATATTCCAGTTTACATATAGGCTTGCGTCGTACGGGCCGTCAAAATGCAGGCTTTCGTTTTTTGTAAGCAGCGTTGCGCCCGCGCTTGCGCCGGCCGACGGAAGAAACAGGTTTACAGTCCGGTTCCGGAAGTTGATTTCCGCCGTCTTGAGCGCGTTAAAATCCTGCACAGCCGCCGGCGAATTTTTGATATAGGCGCGGATATAACCGTCCAGCGTGAATGTCTCCTTCTGCGGCGCGGACGCGTTAGCGGTAAGCGAAAACGCAACCGCGGAACCCGCGCAAAAAATTAAGGCGGACAGCAAGGCTGATATTTTTCTGCATTTGATATATATCATAGTTTATGGCGTATGCGAGCGGTGCCAATAAGCGTATATTATGTATTATATATTATATAAGAATCATAAACGCAAAAGTAAGCGTAAGTATTGAAGTTTAAAGACGCGCGGCCGCTGCGGATATGATTTAAAATAAAACCGCTCTGAGGCGGGAAGCACTTCAGAGCGGGCTTTGTTTCTAAGATGTTTCGCGGGTTAAAAAGTATATCTTACGCCGAGCAATACCTCATGCGTGGCTAACTTGCCTCCGATTTCCTTGTTATACGTCCTGGTGTCATCGTATTTAACATAACCGGTAACTGTTCCAATATTGGTGTAGCGGTAACCTAAGTCAAAAGTGATATGATCGTTGAGAACATATCCCGCACCAAGCCCCGCGTTCCAAATAAACTGGTTCAGTTTTGCGCTGCCGCCGAATGATTGCACTGTGTTGTCATAATCAGGAGAAGCGTGTATATTGGCAAAACCCAAACCAAATCCGACGTAAGGAACAAAAGCCGAACCGGTGTTAATATCATAATAAGCGTTCAGCGTATATGTTTTGCTCTGTATTTTTATATTTATTTTTTCTGAAGGATGAGCCAGATTATGAGGCTTGATTTCAGCGTTGGAATTAAAGCCGGCCTCAATTTCGGCTCTTATCGCTCCGCGTATGGCCTCAACCGGCACGGAAATACCGGCGGCTATCTTGTCTCCAAAAATATTATCATTTTCATCGCTGCCTTCCAGCATGATAGCACCGTCTGCGTCATACACTTTAAGATCAGTTGTGCGCACATTTGCGTATGAGATCTTATTGGATATATAAGGCTTAACTTCTAAAGCGGTTGCGGTTTGTTTCAAAACCACGATTGCCGCCAATGCAAAAATAAGTATTCCTAGTCTTTTCATTTTTGTCTCCATTATATTATGTTTACCGGTTATATTAAGGAACCGCGATACGGAATATTCGGAACGGTTTCCTAATATGTCGGTCAAGTAATGCGGGGAATTCGCCCCGCCGTTACTGCCAGTAGATTGTTGGGTGAAACAACACGGCCTGTGCTGTAGAATTGTTTAGATGCTTGACTTTGTTTGCTTATCCTCCTGTTGCCATATTTTAGTTTATATTATAATACATCCCGCGAATATTGTCAATAATGTCTAGAACATTAATAGTATATATTAGAGCCTTTAAACCGATGGCATGGTAAATATACAAAAAAATAATGAACTGCGCGCGCGTTTTATGCTTGCGCAGTTCATTGTTCATCTTTTACTGTTTGGATAGAATGAAACTAAAAATACAGCGTATTAAAAAAGCTTTCCACCTGTTTTCTTTCATAAGCCTGTTGCAGGGCTCGCTCTATTACGGGCAGCGGCACGCGGCCGGTGGAAAGGAGTTTCTGGTGAAAGTCGCTCAGCTTGAATTTAGCGCCGCCTTTCTTCTGGTATTTTACGCGCAGGCGGTTAAATTCCTGCTCGCCCAGCACGGCTGAGATATACGTGCACGGCGCGGCGGCCGCGGCGTCAAGCGCGGCGGCGGCCTCTTCATTATTTATGCCGGCGGCGGTAAGGTACTCCAAACTCTGCGTATAATTAAAATCGCCGTTGTGCATTTTAAGCTCGGCCAGCGCGAAAAGCGCGGTTTTGTAATTGTACCACGCCACGTGTATCAAATCCTCGTCATGCGAGAGATAACCCTTTTCCTTCGCCAGATTCACGCTGTACTTAATCCAGCCGTTGATATAAAAAGGATCGGCCGATATTTTGAGAAGCCTTTCCGTATATTCCTGCGCCGCGCCATAGAGCATGTTTTCGCCCGCGCTCAGTTTGGCAACCGCGCCCAGTTTTATCTTGGCGTACGTGAAAAGTTTGGGCAGCACGGGCGCGGCTTCTTTCTGCGTATCGGGCAGCGCGACGAGCAAATCGCCGAACTGCCTCGTCAGCAGCGGGAAAGGCGGCAGATAAACGGAGTTTTCCCCCTTTTTATCCAGATATTTGGGCGACGGCGCGATAAGTATCTTAAGGCTTGCGGGCGCAAAAATATCGTGCTGCGCAAAATAATCCGCGCTTTCATTGTAATAGGAAAGGAAAGCGTTAAGCACCTCTTTATATTTGGGGCCTTTGACGTAAGCGGCGTCGGCGAAGTAATAATCCGAAGGCCAAATTTCTATAATGCCTTTTTTGTTGGTGCGCTTTTCTTTTTCTTCCGGCGAGAGCGCAGGCTCTATTATCGGCGTAAGCGCGGCGGTCAGCGCGGCTTTTGTTTCTTCAATCTCTTTTTCCAAAGCGGCGCTTATTTTTTTGACGGGCGTATCAAGGCCGTAAACGTTTTTGAGCAGCTTTGCAAAATTGTCCGAGCCCAGTCGGAAGTCTACATAAGGCTTATCTTCCTCCGAAAGATTTTTGAGGAAATCATAATAATCTTTCAAAGCTTTTTTTGCATCATTGCAGACGGCTTTGATTTGGTCTTTGGTATAATCGTCCTGCGCCATGCGGTTCATCAGCACGTTTATATTTGCGAAGGATGCGTAAGCATTGCCCGCTTTCTCCAGCGCGAGGCGGATGTTTAAATCAGGAGGATTTTCAAGGTTTTCCTTACCGCGGGCCAGCACGGCGGGCAGGGCCTGCGCGCGCTTCATGGCGTCAACAAGGCGTTCCTGAAACGGTTTGTAATCCTTCAGCAGAATATCGTAAATGCCGTCAACGCTCTCAAGATACCACGACGGGTCTTTTTGCAGACGGTTTAGAACCTCTATGTCAAAAACTTTTTTATTGACGAGCTCCATCAATGCCTGATAAGCGATTTCCTTAGACGGCGAAAGTTTTTTGTAATTGATTTTTGCCAGCGTTTCCCGCAGCGCGAGGATTGTATCTTTTTTGGTTGTTTCGCTCTGTTTATCGCGCGGATCAAGGTTGGATTGGTAGCCCTGCATGCCGGCGCGAGCGGCGTCCTCCGGATAAATTGTGCTAAGCAGCGCGAGGTATTTATCCGTAAGCTCAATTATTTTATGGTCGCTCATCAGAGAATCGGTGCCGGCGGAATCCCCCGCCGCGCGCGCCGTCAGCGCAGCCGGCGCAAGAAGGCAGGCCGCCAGCAGCGCGGCTAAGAGAAAAGTCAGATTATTTTTGTTTTTTTTAATTATTTTCGTGCCGAATTTCATATAGAATCCCCTCTCTATTGAATATTAAACAAATTATATGAGGTAATTATAGCAGTTTTTAACGGGTTTTTGGCAGAATATCGTTAGCCGCCGTTGCCAGGCCCGAAGGGCCGCTGTAAAAGCAAGCGAAGCGTACGGCGATTGCTTCGTACGCTTCGCGCTCTCGCAAGACGTCTTAAATTCTAACTCTGTTTCGCTTTTGCATTGGCCTTAAGGAAATCCAAAGTCTTCTTCTCATCCAGCGAAGCCAGAATATCGTGCTTTTTCTCGTTGAAGAAATCGCGTACGCGCTTTTCTTCTTTCGGGTTGGCGGCAATGGCTTTGTCAAGCTCGGCCTGCCAGTCGGCGTCGGCGGCGCGCAGGTTTTCCTTCTCGGCGATTGCGCGCATTATATAGCCTATGCGCAGATCTTTTTCAACGCTCGGGCGCATGCGCGCCGCGAAGGCTTTTTTGTTTTCGTCGGTAAATTCGGCCTTCTGGCCCGCGGGGAACATCCTTTTTATAAAATTCTCCACCGCGGCGGCCGTGTGGTAATCCACAAGGCTTTGCGGTATTTCAAAAGTATTGCTTTTTACGAGGGCGTCTTCTATCTGCGCTGTGAAAGCTTTCTCGGCATTGAGCTTGGCTTCTTTTTCCATGGAGGATTTTACCGTCTCTTTAAGTTTTTCCACGCTGTCAAAACCCATGTTTTTTGCAAAAGCGTCGTCAAGCGCGGGCTTGATTTTCTTTTTTATTTCGTCAACTTTGACGCTGAACTTTACGACGCCGTCGCCGGTTTCCGCTTCAAAATCTTTGCTTTCGCCTTTTTTCAGGCCTTTTACCGCGTCGCTGAGGCCCGCTATGGTATGCGGGGCGGCCATATCAACAAGCTCGCCCTCGGCGGAATATTTTTTATCGGCCGCGCCGTCTTTTACGCCTTTGTAGCTTACTATCACATAGCTGTCCCCGCCGACTGCCGCGCCTTCGCCTTCCGCCTCAAGGCTGGCATTGTGGTCAAGGATTTCTTCAAGATGTTTTTGCATGTCGGCCGCGCTGACTTCTTCCGATTTCTTGTCTACTTCTATACCGATATAGTCTTTTGGGTCAAATTCCGGCGCGACGTCAACTTTAATCTCAAAAGTAAAAGGTTTATTTTCCGCAACCGCGGTAAAATCAGCCTTGCTTACTACGGGCAGCATTACGGCGCGCAGTTTGCTTTTGTCCAGCGCTTTTGCCGCGGCGTTGCGGATGACAAAATCAACGGCGCGCTCCGCTATCTGCGCGGGGAAATTCTTTTTTACCATCTCCGCCGGCGCGCGGCCCGCGCGGAAGCCCTGCAGCTGCGCCCTGCTCTGCACCTGAACCAGCGCGTTTTGGAAGCATTTGTTGACGAGCTCCTTAGAGGCGACCACCTCCAGCGTCACGCCGCAACCCTGCCGGCCCAGCTCTTTTTGCGAAACTTCATTATCTGAAGCGACGTCTAAAGTTGACATGTTTTCTCCTGTTTTAACCGTTCTTTTTAGCTGTTTTGCCGCGGCGCAACCAAGAATGGTGGACGGAAAGGGACTTGAACCCTTAAGGATTGCTCCATACGGTCCTAAGCCGTACGCGTCTGCCAATTCCGCCATCCGTCCGGAAAATCGTGATTTTAAAGGTATCTGCCGCAGACCTTAATGTTTGCGAAAATAAAATGGGCCATACAAGGCTCGAACTTGTGACCTTACGCTTAAGAGGCGTCTGCTCTACCAGCTGAGCTAATGGCCCGTCTTATTACCCGAAGCAATGCGCGTGCGCCGAGCTTTGTTCCTTAGTTATTATAACAAAATCCCGGCAGCCGCGGCAATAGCCGCGTTTTGCTAAGGGATGCCGGCGCGGCTTCTGACGATGCCGTTAAAACAATAAACAGAAACCTCGCTTTTAGAATAAGCGAGGTTTCTGCTCCAATTCCTTTAACTCTTAAAAAGTTTTTAGGAAAATAATATTCACGACAAAATCAAGATCACGTCAATTGGCATATTTCGGATAATGTCATACCGTAATAGTCTACTCCCAGTACATAATCCGGAAGCGAAGCCGCTACGCAACAAGGTACAACCCCTCCCCCTCTCATATCCCAGCACTCAACTCCTCCATGAAGTGCAGGTTGATAACAGGCGCCATCACGTCCTTGACAACAATTATTATACCATGGACCCTTTGCAGGCTCACATACTGCTATACGAAAGGCGGCTTCCTCAGGTTCGCCGGCACAAGTCCAACCGCCGGGGCCGGGCGATACGATAACATCTTGACCGACTGGGCAGCCGCAAAGTCCATCTCTATTAACTACCTTTGGGCTAGGACATGGCGTGCAGTTTTCATAACGATCCGCATAATTTGGTAAAAGGCATATGCAAAGTCCATCGCCGGCGTCAGTCCATTCCGGTTTACACACGCAATTACCGTTCCCGTCGTCTATTTTCGGAGACGTGCATTCAACAGGCGGCGGATTAAGATTATCCACGCAGGTACAGGTAGTCTCGTCCAGCGTCTGATCCGCATTGCATATCTTAGTGCATCCTCCTACAAAATTACATATACAGGTAGTCTCTTTGCTTTTTGTATCAATACTACACTGTTTTGTCCCTCCGGCCTCCTCGCATGTTCTGCATGCGCACGTTTCTTCATAAAATGTCCCTCCGTTGATAATACATTCCTTCTCTTTTTCGGCAGAGCAAACCTCCTTCAATGTTTCTTTGCAACAGCTTCCGTCTTCTTGGTATTCTATGTCGC
>JAIRLH010000086.1 GCA_031259485.1 Elusimicrobiota bacterium | reverse complement strand
ATTTGGACAAATTCTGATTTAAGAGCTGATTTTTGATATTGCGGCAGCGCAATGGCCGCCAAAATGCCGATGATTAAAACAA
The DNA here is from genome assembly GCA_031259485.1 of Elusimicrobiota bacterium. Taxonomy (GTDB): domain Bacteria; phylum Elusimicrobiota; class Elusimicrobia; order Elusimicrobiales; family Elusimicrobiaceae; genus Proelusimicrobium. Next base: position 4,718 of record JAIRLH010000086.1, on the reverse strand, counting down.
CGACAAGTAATTCAATCAGAGTAAAAGCGTTTTTGTTGTTATGCATGGTGATATCCTCGTTGATTTAAAAATAAACATCTATTTTTTTATACTAAATCAATACCGATTTTGCAATAATATTATTTCTTTTGTCATACCCGAAAAGCCTGTCCCCGAAATCTGTAATCGGGGATCTATCGGGTATCCGGCCGTTTGTCATGCCCTCGTGTCTTTGGGAGGGCATCTATTCTTTCTCAGATTCCCGCCCAACGGCTCTGCGGGAATGACAAAGGGGTTAGCTCTGAGGGAATGACAAAGCGGGAGACTTTGAGAGAACAACAAACCCAAACAAAAACGGCTGGTATGTTTTATGGCCAATCAAACCCGTAAAACAAAACAGCCGTAGTTTACCGCCCGAGAGCGGTAAACACTCGGCACAAAACATCGGGATTATAAGTTCCAATGTTTTGTGCCTGATAACGAGCTGCTTTTGGTTTGATTGGTGTTTTGCTTTCACAAAACAGTATCCTTTCGGATTTCCAAAAACAGTATCAAATTCTTATAAGCCAATTATTCGCCAGCTTACATTAACAACTGTTCTCCTAATAATTTTCTTTCAATGAAGTAATTATATCAAAAATATGCATATTCTTAACATCGGGAACTTAAATATCATAAGCAACAGGTTAGCAGAATAATATTACGTTTACGGAATAATCATTGCCGGATTAACATTGCCATAAAACAAAAACATAAACTTAAAAAGCTGATATTTACTATAATTAAAGAGAGGCAAATATGCACGAAGAAACTTTTAAAATACGTTATTATGAAATGGGGCCTGATAGCACCGTTCCGCTTTGGATTTTACAAAATTATTTTCAGGAGGCGGCGGGTATAGACGCGCATAATTTATCTTTCGGCTGGGAAGAACTTTCCCCAAACGGCGTGGCGTGGATTCTTACAAAAATGCAGTTTAAATTTTTTAAAAAAGTCAAAAATGCGCAAAGTATAAAAGTGAGAACATGGCATCAGGTTTGCGAAAAAATTCAAAGCCGCAGGGATTTTATTATCTACGACGAAAAAGGCGATGAAATCTGCAGGGGCGTAAGCTGGTGGCTTATACTGGATTTGGATAAACGCAAAATAATGCGAGCGCCAAAGGAGCTGATGGCGCTTAACGGCTCAACCCCGCCCCCGATTATGCAAGCGCAAACGCTTAAAAATCCCGATTTCAGCGGGCAAAAGCCTCTAAACAGCGTGCGGGTTATAGCAAGGCTTGAAGACATTGATTACAATTCCCATGTAAACAATGCGCATTTTCCCGCATGGGCTTTGTCAGGCGTGCCGCGAGAAGTTTATCAAAACAAACAGCTCAAAGATATTTTCGTTAACTTCAAAGCCGAGGTATTGCTCGGGGATGAAATCACGGTAAACACTTACGCGCAGGAAGACTTGGCTTACTGGCATATTCTGACGCGGGAAAATGACGGAAAAGAAATAGCTTCGGTTTATACTTCGTGGATATAATACCGCTTATTACAGCGAAACAAATATATAACCTATCGCCGTACCGCATGCATAGCTTGCTATATTCATTATAAGCACTAGGCCGGCCGTATCCTTCAGGCTCAGCGTATTACGGTTAAACGGATAAATTATTGCAAACTCAACGGCAAAAACGGCAAACCATATAATGCCCGGCAAAAGCAATATATCCGCTAGCGCCCACCAGGCAAGGGGTATTGTAATGACATTTGCCAGAGCGACCGAAGCCAAAACCCTGCCCATAGGCAAACGCGCCGCCAGCAGAAACAGCGTTGTCACCGCCAGTTCCAGCAGTATCGTTGAAACAAAAGAAACGGCAATATAAGCCGCGTCGCCGCCGTTTTGCGGCGGCGGGTTTTGCAACGGAATCACTTCCAGCCCCTCTTCCTTCACGTTGACCCTCATTGCGCTGCGCAATTCCCGCGGAGCCTTAAAAATCTGCGAAACCCGTGTCTTACCGTCGCTGAAAGTTACGGCCAGCTTTTGGTAAGGCGCAAAATTATATGATACCGCGCGGCAGCCGGTTTTTGTGCAGCGCAGCTTTTGTAGGCCGTAGGCCGTAAGCGGCTTTGCTTCCATGCACATAATGTCCTCGCACTGGATTTGCCCGCTTGCCTCGGGCACGATTTCAAGCGCCTGCGGCGTTTGATAATTGAACTCGTAAATTATCTGCGGCTCAGGCATAATATCGGCCCGCGCCGCCGTAGCGGCGCAGCAAACCACAAGTATTATAAACAATTTTTTCATAAAATATCCTTTTAAATTTGTATATTAATATTATATCTTAAAATGCTAAGGTGGCATAATGGATTTAAATAAATACGCCGATGTTTTGATTTACGCCCTCAAATCCGCTCGGCGCGGCAAATTCAAACAGGGCGAAAGCATACTGGTATCCTACGACGCGCCCGCCGCGCCGCTCGCGGAGGAGGTTTATGCAAAACTCATAGCGCAGGGCTATAATGCGCTGCCGCGCGCGAATCTTACGGAAAAAATGAGCAAAACTTTTTACGCCTTGGCAAATGATAAGCAACTCAAATTCACCGCGCCGTGGGAGAGGTCTTATTATCAAAATATCAGCGGAATGATAGCCCTGCGCGCACCGCAGGATTTGACTAATCTAAAAGACGCGTCGCCGTCCAAAATCGCCGCGGCAGCGCTGGCCCGCAAGCCGCTGCGCGAGATTTGGGATAAAATGGAAGAAAAGGGCAAATTCTCATGGACGCTCGCCAATTATCCCACGGCCGGCCTTGCCGCGCAGGCGCGTCTGAGTTTAAAGGAATACGAAGCACAAATCATCAAAGCCTGTTTTCTGAACGAAAAGGATCCCGCCGCCAAATTTGCCGAGATAACGACGCAGATTGAGGAAGTCGCAAAACGCCTATCCTCGCTGCCTATAGTTAAGTTGCGCACGCAGTCAAAGGATATGGATTTTGAAATACTGCTCGGACAAAACCGCAGGTTTATAAGCGGAGGCGGGTGCAATGTGCCGTCCTTTGAAATTTTTACATCGCCCGACTGGCGCGGCGCGCGCGGCGTGTATTACTGCGATTTACCGTCTTTCAGAAATGGCAATTACGTAAAAGGCGTCCGGCTGGAATTTAAGGCCGGCCGCGTCGTAAAGGCACAAGCGCAGGAGGGAGAGGCCTTCCTCAAAAAAATGTTGGACATGGACGCGGGCGCCGCGCAGATAGGCGAATATTCGCTTACCGATAACCGCTTTTCCAAAATAGACCGCTTTATGGCCGATACGCTTTATGACGAAAATTTCGGCGGCAGGTACGGCAACTGCCATATAGCATTGGGCAACAGCTACAGCGATACTTACGGCGGCAATATCGCCAAAATGACCAAAAGGCTTAAAAAACGGCTGGGGTTCAATGAATCCGCCCTGCACTGGGATTTGATTAACACGCAGGATAAGCTGGTGACAGCCGCGCTCAAAAACGGAAAACGCATGACGATTTACGAGAAGGGCAGATTTGTAATATAGTCCTTGCCGTCGTTGCGAGTAGCGCAGCGACGCGGCAATCCGGCCGTAAGACAAGCAGCAAAAGCGTACTGCCGGATTGCCGCGTCGGGGGGAATTCTCCCCTTCTCGCAATGACGGCAGAGAATAATTACGAAAAAATATAAATTAGAAGAGGTGAAGTTATGAGAATGTTGTTAATCAGCAATTCAACAAATTATAAAGAGCCGTATATGCAATGGTGCGCGCCGCTTATAGGCGGTTTCCTCAAACAAGCGAAAACGGCAGGAGACGGGATAATATTTATTCCTTACGCGGGCGTAAAAATCGGCGGCAAGGATTTGCCCGCGAGCTATGACGTTTATGAAGAAAGGGTCAAAACCGCGCTTGCGCCGCTGGGGCTTGAAATAAAATCAATTCATCATTTCGGCGATCCCGTAAAGGCCGTAAACGAAGCCAAGGCAATTATGGTCGGCGGAGGCAATACTTTTCATCTTGTGTCGGAAATCCATAAAAACAAATTAATAGAGCCCGTCCGCCGCAAAATTATGGAAGGCGCGCCCTATATCGGCTGGAGCGCGGGCTCAAACGTCGCATGTCCGCGGCTCTGCACTACGAACGATATGCCTATCGTTATGCCGGAAAGTTTTAAATGTTTTGATTTAATCCCCTTCCAAATCAACCCGCATTTCACAGACCCTTACCCGCAGGAAATAAACGACGCCCTGCGCCACGGCGGCGAAAGCAGGCAGGACAGGATTGACGAATTCCTGACAGTAAACCCGCAAATCACCGTCGCGGGCCTGCGGGAAGCCTCCGCGCTTTGGGTTGAGGACTGCGCCGTTACGCTCAAAGGCTCGCGGGATATGCGCGTAATGAGACACGGCAAACCCGCGGTTGAAATAAAGCCCGAAAGCAAATTTGACTTTGCTTTTCAAAAAAAATAATACCGCAATTATTGCGCATGAATTGATTACAAAGAAAGAAAATTTGTAGTATAATAAATTTAGCATTAAAGTATTAAAAGGAGAAAATAGTTGTTAATGTAAGCCTGCGAATAATTGGCTTATAAGAATTTGATACTGTTTTTGGAATCCTGTGAGGAACAGGAAGAGCTTTTGAGAATTCAAAAGCACCTTACCAGTCCAAAAACAGCTCGTTATCAGGCACAAAGTGTCAGGATTAATTACCCCGATGCTTTGTGCCGAGTGTTTACCGCCTT
>JAIRLH010000162.1 GCA_031259485.1 Elusimicrobiota bacterium | reverse complement strand
GCGAGATTCTAAACGAAATCCGCCAGCCCGGCTCCAAGATAGATTTAAGCGTGCCCTACGGCGCCGACGCGGCGTTCAGGATATACATTGACGGCATTCTCGTGCGCGAGAAAGAGATTAAATAATGCTGAAACTCCCCCGGCCAAAAGGCTCGGCGGCAATTGCGCCGTCAATATTATCGGCCGACCAGCTTAATCTTGGTTTGGCCGTGCAAAAAGCGGCGCAGGGCGGGGCCGATTGGCTTCACATTGACATTATGGACGGGCATTTTGTGCCTAATCTGAGTTTCGGGCCGGCGACAGTCGCCTGCATAAATAAAGCGACTACATTAGCCCAAGACGTGCATTTGATGGTTGAGCGGCCGGAAGATTTCGCTGAGCCGTTCACAAAAGCCGGCGCAAGTTCGCTGACTTTGCATATAGAGTCAAAGGGCGATTTGAAGAAACTTATGGCGCGGATTAAACAAAGCGGCCTTTCAACCGGCCTTTCAATAAAGCCGGATACCGCGCCGGCGGAAATCCTGCCTTATATTGATTTGCTTGATTTGGTTTTGGTAATGACGGTTTACCCGGGTTTCGGCGGGCAGGGATTTTTACAGAACGGATCCGCGCAAATCGCGCAAGTGCGGGATATAATAAAAAAATCCGGCCGCAGAATGTGGCTTGAAGTTGACGGCGGCATAAATGAAGAAACCGCCGCCGTGGCCGCCCGCGCGGGCGCGGACGCCTTTGTGGCCGGCAACGCGGTATTTAACGCGCCAGATATAGCGCGGGCAATAGCGCGGATACGCCGCGCGGCTTCGTAAAATTTTAACTAAACTAGCGCTTTTTGCCGCGATTGTTTTAACGGCAGAAAGCTAAGGAGAAAGGAACATGGCAGTAGTAATACGCCTGCAGAGGACGGGCAAACGCACCCAGCCGCAGTACAGAGTAGTCGCGGCGGAGAAGCGCAACGCCGTCGGCTCGCAGGCAAAAGAAGTGCTGGGGACATTCAATCCCTGCGTGAAGGACAATGAGCAGATAAAGCTCAATATGGAAAGAGTAAGCCACTGGATAAAGACGGGCGCGGTCCCTTCCAAAACAGTGGCGTCCATAATCAAAAAAGCAAGCAAATAACTTGCCAAAGGAAGAGTAACCGATGAAAGAAATGGCAATGTTTTTGCTTAAGTCTCTGGCGGCTAACAAAGACGGCGTTAGCGTTGAGATGACTGAAGAGCAAAATAATGTTTACCTTACGGCTAAGGTGGACCCTGCGGACAAAGGCAGGGTAATAGGCAAGGACGGCTGCATAATAAAAGCGGTCCGCACCGTGCTATGCGCCAGCGCCGCGAAAGCAAATAAAAAAGTGTCCCTTAAGCTGGAAGATTAGGTCTTGATGAAGATTGATATTATAACCCTGTTTCCCGAAGTTTGCGAAGCCGCCCTTTCGGCCAGCATCACGGGACGCGCAAGACAGAGGGGTTTAATAGAAATCTGCTGCCAGAACCCGAGGGAGTTTGCAAAGGATAAGCATAAGACTGTCGACGACAGGCCCTATGGCGGCGGGCCCGGAATGCTGATGAAGGCCGAGCCGCTGTACAGAGCCGTCGCAAAACTCAGGGATAAAAATTCCCTGGTTATAATGACAAGCCCCCGCGGCGAAGTTTTCAGCCAGGCTTTAGCCAAAAAGCTGGCCGGCAGGAAGCACCTTATATTCGTATGCGGGCATTACGAGGGAGTGGACGCGAGGATCTACCCCTTTATAGACCTTGAAATTTCTCTGGGCGATTTCATCCTTACCGGCGGCGAACTTGCCGCCTGCGTAATGACGGATGCCATAACCCGCCTGCAGCCGGGCGTATTTAAAAAGGCCGCCGTAACTTCAAGCGAGAGCTTTGAAAACGGCCTTCTTGAACCGCCGCAGTACACAAGGCCCGAGGTCTGGCGGCGCAAGAGAGTGCCGGCCGTTTTACTGGGCGGCAACCACGGGGAAATTGAAAACTGGAAACAAAAACAGGCGCTGGAAATAACCAAAAAATTCAGGCCTGACATGCTTGATAATAGACCTCTCAAAACAAGCGGCGCGGCAAAGACCGCGCTTAAAAAAGACACACGAGGAGAAAAAAAGAAGTTATGAAAATGTTTGATATAGAAAAGCAGCAGCTTAAAAAAGACATACCCGCCTTCAGAGCCGGCGACACAGTGCGCGTGGCCGTAAAAGTCGTGGAAGGCGACAGCGAGAGAATCCAAAACTTTGACGGCGTGGTGATAGCGCGCCGCGGCAGCGGGATAAGCGAAAGTTTTACCGTGCGCAAAGTATCCTTCGGCGTCGGGGTGGAGCGTATTTTCCCGCTGCATTCCCCGCGCGTGGAGAAGATTACCGTCCTTAAAGAAGGCAAGGTAAGAAGGGCGAAACTCAATTACCTCAAAAAACTTTCCGGCAAGGCCGCGCGCCTGCAGGAAAAGGTTAAACTGACCCCGGGCTCCGAAACAGCGGCAGAGGCCGTCACCGCAGAAAACATTGCCCCCGCCGAGTCCCCCGCGGCGGAGGAAACCGCGCCGGCGGAACAAAAATAGCAGCTAATTATTATAAAAGAACGAAATTATCCCCGTTTTAACGCGGGGAATATATAAAAGCAACGGGAACTTAAAGAGTTTCCGTTGTTTTTTTATTTTCGGGATGTATTAGCTAGGCGCAACGCTTGATACTTCCGTTTATTTTACCAGTGCGGATGACAATTATTTAATGCCTTGATGTTAAATAAATATTCAATTAAAAATCCCGCGTTTTAAAACGCGGGATTTTTAAAATGTTGCGGACAACAAATTATCGCACGTCGCCCATCCATTTCTTTAATGGTTTCATTATCAATATAAGTAT
>JAIRLH010000037.1 GCA_031259485.1 Elusimicrobiota bacterium | reverse complement strand
TTTTGCATGCTGTTGTACCTCGTTATTTTTTTATTCAGCTCTTTGGCCAATAAAAAACGGCCGTTATATTTGAGCTCTTTGACCTGACCCAAAATAAAACAGCCGTGGTTTACCGCCCTAGGGCGGTAAACGCTCGGCACAAAACAAAAGACTCATGACTTTCTTTTGCTTTGTGCCTGATAACGAGCTGTTCTTGGAGGTCAAAGATGCTTTTGATTTCTCAAGAGCTCTCCCTGTTCTTCACAGGGTTCCAAAAACAGAATCAAATTTTTACAGGCCGTCTAGACCCGCATTAACAACTTTTACTCCTTAATTAACCTCATGATTTTATTATATCAAATTTACTATTTATGGATTATAGTAATACTTTAATCGTAAACTATCACAAGCAACCGGCCTTTTTTGAGTGAAATTCCAAAATTTTCCCCCAGCGCGATATTGCTTATTGCCGTCCGGCCCGTGGAGAGCGGCGCGTTTTTAAGCGGATATTTCAGGTTTTTAAGCGTTATTTCTTTGCAATCGCCTGCGGGCACAAGGCTCACTGTGCCGCCTTTTTTGCAGGCGAATTTGCGCGGCGCGGCGGCGGCTTCCAGCGGGTAAACGCGCCAGCCTTTGCCCCTGAAAACAATATCCGTTTTTTTAGTATAACCGAAAACTGAGGAAAAGTTGCCCAGCGTAAAATCTATGCGCCCGCCCGTCGCGCACGCTATGCTCACTGCCGCGGGCTTAAGGAAGGCGGCAAAATCCAAACCCTTTTCAAAATCGGTGTTATCTTGGCGCGGTATTTGCAGCAGCCGCAAAGCGCCTAATTTTTTTTTCGCGGCGCGTGAAATGGAGTCCAAATCTCCGAGCGCCAAATCCGGCATAATTCCGGCGGAGAGCGCATTATCCGCCCCGCCGTCCAGCGCGAGCCCGTAATCATGCGTTCTGGCAAGCGCGCGCAGGAAAGCCGCGTCTTCGCGCCCGCCGTTGGCTATTATTAAAATATTTTTCATGTGTGCGCCTTTTCCCTGCCGTTAATCACAGCAAAACCCAGAATAAAAATATTCAGAATCACGCCGACATAAAAACCGTCCACGGCGGACAGCGTTTCGCTCTTTGGGATTATATTCCAAACTGTTATCGCCGCGGCGGAAAACAGACATGAGAAAGTAAAAGCATTGTCGCTTATCCTGCGCGGCCAAATGTGGCCCAGCAGCATCGGTATCAGCAGGCAGGCGGACATATAAGAGCCCATCACAAACCAGATTTTTTTAAAGTTGCCTTCAAACAACACCGCCAGCAAAATCGCAATTGCCGCGACGATAAAAAAGAAAATCTGGCTGGCTAAAATATTATTTTTGAACTTGTTTTTCAGCAAATCATAGCCCAGCGTATTGGCGGCGATAAATAAAAAAGCGTCCAGCGTGGACAGTATTATGGCCAGCACTCCCGCTACGAAAAACCCGCGCAACCCGCTGGGCAGCAATTGCAGAGAGTATAAAAAGTAGGCGTCAGCGGCCGGCGCGGCCGGCAGAACCGCGCGCGCGTATAAAGCGCCGCCGGTGGTGCAAATGTCAAAACAGAACCAGATAAAAGTGCATATAAGTATGCCGCGCCTGGCGGTTTTTGCATTTTCGGCGGCAAAACAGCGCTGGTAAAAAGCAGGGTCAACCAGCGTTGAAAGCGCTATAAAACCCCAAGCCAAAGTATTAAACCAGCCGTTGCCGCCGGTTATTGAGAAATGGCCGGCCGGCAGACTGACCTTTAAAAATTCCAGCCCGCCGAAGCGCGCGCAGGAAAGCGCCAAAACCAAAAATACGGCCGAGCACATCACAAAAAACTGCACTATATCGGAAAATACCACCGCCCTGAAGCCGCCCCACGCCGAATATAAACACACGAAAGCCGTGCCAAGTACCATGCCGGCAAGCACGGGTATGGCAAAAACCAAATGTAAAAATACGCCTAAACTAAGCGCGTAGCTCACCGGAAGTATGCCGGCGAAGGTAAAAACAGCCGCCGTCGCGGACGCTTTTTTGCCGAACATTTTTAAAGCTAACTCCGGCATTGTCGCGCTTTCGTATTTTTTTATTTTATCCACAAGGAACAGCGCGAAAATTATATAAGCCGCGTACCAAAAAACGCCCTGCGTGAAAAAATTATAAATGCCGTAATTATGCGTTATTTCATTCACGCCGAAGATGCCTCCGTACCAGCTGGCGGCCAGCGTGGCCACGAACATCGGCAGGCTCAGCCGCCGTCCCATCAGCATGTAATCAAGCAGTCTGTCGCCGCCTTTACTTTTGCGCAGCTGGCCGTAAAACACGGCGGCGGCCGTCAGAAGCAGCACAAGGATAAATACGGCGATATCCCACCGGTCCAATGCCGCAAGCACCTTAATATCGGGCGTGAAGTTTTTCATAAAAATTAAGAGCCCCGAAGGGAGGCTCTTTTAATTTACTGCCAGTTTATGTGCACCGCTATCCAAAGGAAAATAAAAGACATCGCGAAAAACACCGCTACAAGCGGCAGTACGAATCTCAGCCATTTTTGGTAAGGTATTCTGGCCATCGCTATCGCGCTGATTACAATCGGGTCGGTCGGTATGCAGATATTAAGCCAGCCGCCGCCGAGCTGAAAAGCCAAAACCATAGTTTGCCGCGAAAGCCCGATTAAATCCGACAGCGGGGCCAAAATCGGCATGGACAAAACCGCTTTCGCCGAGCCGGACGGAATAAAAATGTCAAAACACGCCTGCATAATAACCACCGCCCAGGAAGCGAAAACGGCGTTGAACTTTGAAATCGCGCCCGACATGAAATGCAAAACCGTGCCGAGGATATTCCCGTTTTCCGCGATAATAATTACCGAAGTTGCCAGCGCGAGCAAAAATATCACTTCCGCCATTGAGCGCACGCCGTCGTAAAACGCCTGCGTGATTTCGGATATTTTAAGCCTGCTTACAAACGATACGGCAACGGCCATTCCAAAAAGCAAACCGCCTATTTCCGTTATATACCAGCCGTATTTTAAAACGCCGAAAATCAGCAGGGCAAACGTGCCGCCGAAAATAGAAAGCACAAGCTTATGCGAAAGCGTGAATTTTTCATGGACGTTTTTATTTAATTTTAATTGGGCTTCTTTTTCTTTGTCAAAGTCGTAAGTTATGCTCGTTTTGGGATTTTTTTCCACTCTGCGCGCATAAAGATAAACAAAAGTTATGGCCGCGCAAGTCGTAGTCAGCCAGATGATTATTCTGTATCCCATGCCGGAATACAGCGGCAGCTGCGCTATGCCCTGGGCTATGCCGAGCGTAAAAGGATTCATAAACGCGCCGGCAAAACCCGCGCCCGCGCCGAGGAACGGCACCGCGACGCCGACGGCGGAATCGTATTTTAAAGATATGGCAAGCGGTATGAAAATAGGGATAAAAATTAAGGTTTCCTCGCACATTCCGAAAGTCGCCCCGCCCAAGGAAAACAATATCATGCTTACCGGAATGAAAAGATGCCGCAGCTTAGGTTTTTTTGCAAAAAATAAGCTTAAATGCTTTATCGCTGCGGTAATCGCGCCGGTTCGTTCTACTATCATGAACGCGCCGCCGATAATCAGAAGGAAAGCCATGATTTCCGCGGCGGAAGAGCGCGTAAAGGCTTTCATAGGGGCCTGCAGAACGTCAAAAAGATTCTGCGGCGAATTTTCTATATAATGAAAAGAATCCGCCAGAAAAACCTGCCTTCCGTTCTTTTCTATCGTTTCATATTTGCCGGCGGGGATTATCCACGTGGCGGCAGCGGTCAGAGCTACGAGGGCCATCAAAATCATTGACGTATTGATTTTTATTCTGCTCATTTTTGTTATCGTAAACCTCCGTTAGTTTACTGGAATAAATATATTTTATAAAATTTAGCCATGCTATACATAGTGCCCACGCCGCTAGGCAATCTGCGGGATATAACTCTGCGCGCGCTTGACGCGCTTAAAGAGGCCGATTTTATTTTTTGCGAAGACACGCGCCACACCTCGCGTCTTGCCGCGCATTACGGCCTGAAGGCCCAGCTTGTCAGATATAATGAAAATGATATTTCTTCTCTGTCCCGCTGCACGGCCCTGCTTAAAGAAGGCAAAAACTGCGCTTTGGTAAGCGACGCCGGCACGCCCTGCATATCCGACCCGGGGTGGAAGCTGGTCAAAGCAGCGCGCGCAAACGGCGTGAAAGTTGCCGCGTTGCCAGGCGCAAGCGCACTGACGACGGCTTTCAGCGGCGCCGGTTTGGGCGGCGGCGGGTTCAGTTTTTTGGGATTCACGTCGCGCAAACAGGGCAAAATTGTCAAAACGCTTGCAGCCGCTTTCGCGCTGGGAAAGCCGGTTATTGTATACGAATCCCCGTATCGCGCGATTAAATTTCTGGAAATTATAAGAGACAATTTCGGCCCGGATATAAAAGTTGTAATAGCGCGCGAACTTACAAAAACATTTGAAGAATGGCTTGCCGCCACAGTCGCGCAGGCGCTGGAAAATTTAAAATCCCGCAAAAAAATATTGGGCGAATTTGTGCTTATTCTTGACGCCCGCCAAAACGAAGAGGAATAATATGCCCCAGCCGGCTACTACGAAAATTTATGATTTTGCCGCTATGAATGCCGCGGATATACGGGCTGTCGCCGCCGCGCTTAAAGCCGGCGCGGCCGCTGTTTTGCCAACGGATACGGTTTACGGCCTTTGCGCGGCCTGCAATGCGCGCGGAGCTCTGGCAAAACTCAACAAAATAAAAAATAATCCGGCTGATAAACCGCCGCAGATTTTGTGTACGCTGGAGCAGGCTCTGCGGCTTGCGTCGCATACGGAGAGTTTTTCACGCGCAGCGCGCATGTGGCCGAGCGCGCTGACGGTTGTGGCGGCGGCCTCGTCTGAAGCAAAGGCGCTGTTTGGCGGCGCGGCGACTGTCGGCCTGCGTGTGCCGGTTGATGATTTTATCATTAACGCGATTGAGCTTTGCGGCGGGCCGCTTTTTGCCACCAGCGCGAATATGCACGGCGCGCCAGTGTGCCAGACGCCTCGGGAAGTGATGAATATTTTTGACGGCAGAGCGGATATTATAGTGCTTAGAGGGGAAATTAAAAATCTGCCTTCCGCCGTTGTTGACGCCCGCGGAGCGGAAATTAAAGTTATAAGACAGGGCGCGTGCCCTCTAAATATCTAAAAATTTGTTAATATAAATATATGATACTTGCATTTTGCGCCGCCCTGGCCGCAGGGTTAGGTGTTTTCGCCGCTGCAAAAATTTATTATACCGCCAAGAACCGCGGCGCCGAGGCTGAGTTGCGTAATAATTTTGAAGACAAAGTCCGCGCGCACTGCGCCGGACTCAGCGAAAAAAGCGGAGAGATTGAAATCATGCTCTCGCGCTTGAACGCGGAAAATACGGAACTTAAAAGGCTTAATGAAATTAAGTCAAAATTCATGTCCACTGTGGCGCATGACATCAAGCAGCCGCTGACTTCGGTGCAAGGTTATGCGTCCGCGCTGAATGAGGTTGAGCTGGACCCGCTGCGCCGCAAAATGCTTGATAATATAACTAAAGCCGCGATTAACATAAATTCCCTTATTAACGATTTGGTTGACGCCTCCGCGCTTTCTGCGGGCAGATTTTCGCTTA
>JAIRLH010000152.1 GCA_031259485.1 Elusimicrobiota bacterium | reverse complement strand
TATCATAGCTACGCTGGCGGCGTGAAAGCCTTTTTCGGCCACGCATTTTTTCGCGGCGGCTACAATGTCTTTTATGCGTTTTTCGTCACGTTGGGGTTTGGTAAGTTTTTCCATAAATCTATTTTCCCATTATTTTTTGTTATTAGCAATATTTTTTTCACTTCCGCCGCCTAAAGCTTTATACAGGATAATCCTATTATTTATTTCCGTAAGCGCCGCGCTTATCATTGATTTTGCTGCGTTATAAAAAGTACGCTGCTGCTCCAAAACGTTTAAGTATGTTTCTATACCCTTATCATAGCGCATGCGGGCAAGGTTGTAGCCTTGTTTTGAAGTAAACAAAAGATCTGTTTGCGCTTCAATTTGCGCGTAAATTGTCGCCCTTCTGGCCAAAGCGTCTTTAACCTCTTTAAACGCAGTTTGTACGGCTTTGTCATACTGAGCCAAATAGGACTGATACTTGGCTTTGGAATACTTCAAATTAGCAATATTCCGCCCTGCGCTGAATATCGGAATATTTAAATTACCCGAATATGACCAAACGGAAGAACCGTCGCTAAAAAGCTTGGACAGATCCGCGCTGGCAAGGCCAGTAGCCGCTATCAAAGATATTGCGGGGAAAAACGCCGCGCGCGCAGCGCCTATATCCGCATTGGCTGACCTTAACGTATGCTCCGCGGCCCGCACATCGGGCCTCCTGAATAAAACTTCTGAAGATAATCCTACCGAAACATTCCCAAACCACTCTCCGGCCTTTTCCAAATTTTCCGGCAAAAGCTCGGCGGGTATTTTGCCTCCCGCTAAAAGTTCAAGCGCGTTAATATCCTGCGCCACTATGGCCGTATAATCGGCGACATCTGACTTTGCCTGATGCAGTATTGTCTGCGCCTGATATAAATCCAGCTGCGAAGTTACGCCCGCCTCAAAACGCCTTTTTGCGATATCGGCTGATTCCTGCGCGCTCTTAACCGTATCCCGCGCTATCTTAAGCATTTCTTTATCGGAGGCCAGCGTTATCCACGCCAAAGAAGTTTCCGCTATCAAAGAAATTTTAGCCGACTGCGCCGCGTTTTCGCTCGCTAAATATTGTTGAAGTTTAGAGTCATTCAAACTTCTGTTCTTACCGAACAAGTCTATTTCAAACGCGCTAAGGCCGATTTCGGCGCTATAGCTTTCGACGTGCGCGCCGTTTGCAGATTTGGACTCTCCGCCCGAGCCGCCCGCGTAAATTGACGGCAGAAGTTTGGAGCGTTCCACCTTATATAAAGCGCGCGCCGCTTCCACATCGGCAAGCTGGCCGCGCAAATCTCTGTTGCCTGATAACGCCATATTTATAACGGCAAGAATCCTTTTGTCTTTTATAAAATTTTCAAGGTCAAGCTCTTGCGCGGTAAATTCTGTCTCGGACGTATACATATCCTCATTTCCCCAAGTTCGCGCTACGGGCGTATCAGGCGTTTTATACTTTGGCGCCATTGTGCAGCCAATACTAAAAATAAGCGTTATTAAAACGGCTGTCTTCTTATTTTTCATCTATAACCTCTTTAATTTTTATTCCTGAAAAGATTATTAACGATCACAAAGAATAATGGAATAAAAAATATTGACAAAACAGTGGCGGCCAATGTCCCGCCCACGCTGCCCGTGCCGATAGCCGCGCGGGCGTTCGCGCCAACCCCGGTTGAAAGCGCAAGCGGCAATACGCCGGCTGCGAAAGTCAGCGCAGTCATCATAATAGGCCTTATTCTCAGGATACCGGCTTTGACGGCGGCGGCAGTCAGGGGCAACCCTTTTTTATATAAATCGTCGGCAAATTCCACCATCATAATAGCGTTTCTTGCGGAAAGACCGATAGTGGTAAGCAGTGCAATCTGAAAATAAATATTATTTTCAAGCCCTCTTAAATAAGCAGCCAAAACCGTGCCGAAAACCCCAAAAGGGATAATCAGCAGCACCGCAAACGGTATTGACCAGCTTTCATACAAAGCCGCGAGGCATAAAAATATCACAAGTATAGCCAAAGCGTAAAGCGCGGGGGCTTGGCCGGAAGATATTTTTTCCTGATAAGAAAGGCCGCTCCACGCGTAATTTGCGCCGTCAATTTGCGAGACTATTCTCTCCGCCTCCTCCATCGCCTGGCCGGAGCTGTATCCGGCCGCCGCGCTGCCTTGCGCATTATAGGCGTTAACGCCGTTAAAACGCTCTAAGCTCTCATCACTGTATGTCCAGTTAGTGCCTGCAAACTCCGCAAAAGAAACCATATCGCCGCTGCCGTTGCGTACCGTCCATTTATATAAATCCTCGGGTTTGGAACGGGAATCAGCTTTGCCCTGAACATAAACTTTTTTTATTTGGGAGCGGTCTATAAAGTCATTAACGTAACTTCCAGCCCACGCGCTGTTCAGGGTGGAATAGACCTCGCTTAAATTAAGTCCGTACAACAGGGCTTTTTGTGTGTCAAAATTAATATGCAGCTGGGGAGCGCTTTTTGAAGAGTCCGAACGCACCATACTCAAAACTTTACTCTCATTTGCTCGGGCTAAAAACTCTTGGCGCAGTTCGTTCAATTTTTCCCTGTCTACTCCCGCGGCGGCGGTTAAATACATTTCAAAGCCGTCTGTCTGCCCAAGTCCCATAATAGGAGGCGGAACCAAAGCGTAAATCTGCGCGTCCCTTATTCTGCCGAGATTTACCGTAGCCCGGGCCGCGATTGCGGAAGCATTGTCTTTGCGCTCACTCCAATCTTTTAAGTTAAGCATGGCCATGCCGCTGTTTTGCCCATTTCCGCCGAAACTAAAACCGGCTATAACAAAAATGTCTTTGACATTTTGTTTTTCTTCTTTCAGAAAATAACTTTCAATTTCATCGGCTACTTTAAGCGTGCGGCTCACTTCCGCGCCTTCCGGCAAGCTATATTGGAGTATTACTATGCCTTGATCCTCATTAGGTAAAAACCCGCTTGGCAAACGCATTAAAATAAACAGCGCGAAAACTGTTATCGCCGCAAATGATACCAACCATCTGGCGGGCCGCTTTATAATATTTTGCGAAGCGATCTCATATTTGCCTGAAAAACGCGCAAATAACTTTTGAAATTTACTTTGCTTAGCGTCTTGTTTATGCGCAACAAGTAAGATGGCGCATAACGCGGGCGACAGCGTCAAAGCCATAACGACAGACAAAAACATAGCCGCGACAATTGTTATAGAAAACTGTCTGTAAATTACGCCCGTTGATCCTCCGAAAAACGCCATAGGAATAAATACCACAGACATTACAAGCGCTATGCCTATAAGCGCCCCCGTAACTTCGTCCATAGATTTTATAGTGGCTTCTTTGGGGGATAAATGCTCATCATGCATCAAACGCTCAACGTTCTCAACAACGACAATAGTGTCGTCAATCAAAAGACCTATCGCCATAACCATAGCGAACAAAGTTAAAGTGTTTATTGTGTATCCGAATATCCATAAAGCGGTAAATGTGCCGAGCATAACAACAGGCACGGTAACCGCAGGGATAACGGTAGCGCGCCAATTGCCCAAAAACAAATACATTATAACAACAACTAAAATAATAGCCTCAACCAAAGTTTTAACAACTTCCCAAATTGAGTTTTTTACAAATGACGAATTATCATTTGCATATGCTACTCTGTAGCCTTCGGGTAAGTCTTTTTCCAAACGGCTCATTAATTCGCGCACTTTGGCGGAAGTATCAAGCGCATTCGCGCCTGAGGCCAACTGAACGCCTAGCCCTGAAGCCGGGTGAGAGTTAAATTTACTGGAAAAGCCGTAGCCCTCGCTGCCCATTTCAACGTCAGCCACGTCTCTTACACGCACTACCGCGCCGCTTGAGCTGCTTTTTACAATGATATTTTTAAAATCTTCAGGAGTTTGTAACAGTGAAAGCGCGGTTACGCTTACGGTATAGTTTTGTGTTGATACGCTGGGCGCGGCGCCCAGTTGACCCGCTGCCAACTGAACATTTTGTTGCTTTATCGCGCTTTCAACATCGGACGGCATAAGGCTATAGGCGCGCAATCTGTCCGGATCAAGCCAAATACGTATGGCGTACTGCTGCCCCATTAAATTTATAGATCCTACCCCGTCAACCCTTGAAAGCGGCTCCTGAATATTAGCTACCAAATAGTCGGAAACGTCTGAATTATTATCCTTATTACTTTCGTCAAACAAAGTAACGACCATCAGCATATTAGACATAGCTTTATTTACGTTTACGCCGCTTTGCTGTACTTCGTTAGGAAGGCGGGAAACCACGCGTTGCACTTTATTTTGAATTTGCACTTGGGCATTATCGGGGTCCGTGCCCTTTTCAAGAGTCAGCCTTATGCTTGAACTGCCGCTTGAACTGGTTGAGGTAAAATATAAAAGCCCGTCAATACCCGTAAGTTCTTTTTCTATAACTTTAGTTACGCTGTTCTCCACAGTTTGCGCGGCGGCGCCCGGATAGCTTGCCCTAATGTTGACAGAAGGCAACGCGATATCAGGGTACTGCTCCATAGCGAGCTGTTTGATAGCGACTATACCGCTGAGTATTATTATCAACGAAATAACAATAGCAAATATAGGCCTGTTAATAAAAAATTTATTCATGGCTGACCTCTACAGCCCTTACCTCCTGCTCGGCGCGGATTTTGGCGGTGCCTTCCACTACTACGCGCTCGCCGGCTTTCAAGCCTTCCGCAACCGGCCACTTCCCGTTGATAGCGGGGCCGGTTTTTATAATACGCCGCTCAACTCTGTTTTCATTGTTTACAACATACACGGAAGCATTGCCTTTAGGATCAAAGCGGACCGCTTGCTGCATAAGCAAAATGCCGTCGTTAACGTGCGCGCCGTTTACTAAAGTTCTAACATACATGCCAGGCATCAAAAGACCTTCCGGATTTGGAAATTGCGCGCGCAGCGTAACCGTGCCGGTGGCTTCGTCTATAGCGACCTCCTGCAACTGCAACTCCCCTTTGTGTTTATATAGGATACCGTCCTCAAACTTTAGCTTAACGCTAACTGTTTTTGATTTGCTTATAGCTTCATTTTCCGGCATAAGGCGCAGTTTTACTATCTGCGCGCTGGACTGCGTCATATCCACATAAATAGGGTTTAACTCCCTGATAACGGCCAAAGGAGTGCTTTGGTTTGCCGTTACAAGCGCGCCCGGCGTTACGCTGGAAATGCCTATATAACCTGATATCGGCGCTTTTATTTCCGTACGTTCTAAATTTATTTTAGCGGTCTGTACGGCGGCCTTTCTTTCCTCCACAGTGGCCAAAGCCTGCTGGTACGATGCCTGCGCGTCGTCATAATCCTGCCTGGAAACGCCGTTGTGTTTAATAAGATCCGCGTATCTTTCCGCCTTAAGCTTCGCGGCTTGTATATTAGCTTGCGCGCTTTTAAGCGCGGCCTGCGCCTGATTGTAAGACGCCTGATAACTGGCAGAATCTATTTTATAAAGTATATCCCCCGCTTTTACATAATCCCCTTCCGTGAACAATCTTTCCTGTATAATGCCGTCCACCTGCGGACGCACGTCCGACTGCATGGAAGGCTTTATTCTGCCGCTCAGTTCCTGCTCTAAAGGGAATGTTTCGGCCTTTAATACTATTACGCCGACTTCCGCGGCAGGCATCTGCATAACGGGCGCGGAACTTTTGCGAAAGATAAAAAACAATATGACCCCTGTTAAAACTACCGCAATAAAACACCCTATGACAAATTTATTTTTAACGAGTCTTTTAATAAAGTCAGCATATTTTTGCATATATTTTATACCTCTTTTTATTTTGTTTGAGAGTAAGCGCTTACTCATAATTTTGCTTCGCGGATTTAAGCAGCCATTTCTCGGCTTTTTTAGTATTAAAGTAGTCTCCATAAAAATACGCATATTCGGAACCTATTTTAAACTGAGCTTCAGCGTCGCCTTTTTTAGCGGCTTTGTAATAATTTTTGTAAATTTCAGTTTGCGTAATATCTTGTTTGTCTTGAGCAATACCTTGCCCGTCGGTTTTTACCGTTTCTTTAACGGCGGCTCTTTGCGCGGCAACTTGTTTGCCCGCGCAGTCGCAAATGAAAAACATTGCCGCGCCGAGTAAAATTATCGTTTTTCTTTTCATAAGCTTCCTTTACATGTTGTATTCAATTCAAATAGCGGCTTTGAGCAAATTAACGCGCCCAGCTTTTCAAAATCATATTTGGTTTTATTGAAGTATTGTTTTTCAAATTCTTTTTGCCATACTGAAGTTTTTTTGCGGCGCAAAGCGCAATCATGGCAGCGTTGTCGGAGGACAGCGCGCGCGGCACAAAACGCGCTTTTATGCCTTGAACGGCGGCG
>JAIRLH010000154.1 GCA_031259485.1 Elusimicrobiota bacterium | reverse complement strand
TTCAAAATTAGCATATATAGAAAGCTTCTTAAATATGAACAAAATAACTAATAACTTCACCTTCTCTATAGATTTTTAGTAATATATGTTGTTTTAGATTTTCTAACGCGCAATAAACGCGGAATAAATATCGCGGTCAGCGCGCCGACGCCGAGAAGATACGGATAATACAAATATTTCATTATGCTTACCGGCGATATTTGCGCGAGGCCCGCCGCCATCAGAAGCTGCGCGCCGTAGGGAATAATTCCCTGAACAAAACAGCTTGAGATATCCATAATGCTCGCGGTTTTGTTTGCGGGTATTTTAAATTTTACGGAGATATCTTTCGCTATCGGGCCCGTCATTATCAGCGCGATTGTATTGTTGGCCGTGCAAAAATTTGCAAAGCACACAAGAACGGCTATGCCGAACTCCGCGCCTTTTTGCGATTTTATGCGTTTTTGAAGTTTGTTTATAATCCAGGCAACGCCGCCGTTTTCTTTTATCGTTTCAAACATGCCGCCGGCCAAAACAGTTACAATAATAAGCTCGCCCATTGCGTTTATTCCGCCGCCCATCGCGCCGGTCCAGCCCCATATAGTAAAACTCCCGCCGATAAGGCCGACGGCTCCGGCAAGCAGCGTGCCGAACGTCAGCACCGCCATAACGTTCATTCCCGCGATTGCCGAGGCGAGCACAAACAAATAAGGCACCACTTTTAAAAAACTGTAATCTGCCGGATATAAATCCGCCGCGCCGGATTTTGCCGCAAAAAAGTAAAGTATTGCCGTTATAACCGCAAAAGGAAAAACTATACGGAAATTAGTTTTGAATTTATCCGACATTTTGCAGCCCTGAGTTCGTGTCGCGACGATGGTCGTGTCAGAAATGAAAGAAAGATTGTCGCCGAACATCGCCCCGCTGACCACGACCGCGCTCATAAGCTCGGGACTTATGCCCGTTTTTGCGGCAAGTCCGGCCGCGACGGGGACAAGCGCGACAATGGTTCCGACGGAAGTTCCCATCGCCATAGATAGAAAGCACGCGGCGACGAACAAACCCGGCGCAAGCAAATTCGGCGGAAAAAGCGAAAGAATAAAATTCGCCGCGCAATCAACCGCGCCCATATCTTTTGCGGTTTTCGCAAACATGCCCGCGAGGATAAATATTACGACCATCAGCATAATATTGCCGTTGCCCGCGCCTTTGCAAAATATATCCGTTTTATCCTGCAGGGAACCCTTTTTCATCATTATAACGGCCGCTGCAGCCGCAAGCACGAAAGCCACTGTAATCGGCATTTTGTAAAAATCGCCCGCTATTAAAGAAGCGACGAGATACGCAAATAAAAATACCGCAAGCGGGGCAAGAGCCCAAACGTTTGCCTTCGGTTCGCCGCTTTGCGGCGGTACGAAAAGATTATTCTGTTTGTTCATTTTATTCCTCCTGGAAATTAATATTAGAATTTTTGCGGCTTTTAGTTTTAGCGCCGGAAAGGACATTCGCCGAAAGACAAAAAGCGAGAGCTTCCAGCGCGAGCGGCACCCAAAATCCCGCAGAGCCTCCGGCAAAAGACTGCGCCGCGTCTAAAACCAGCCCCGAGAACAGCGACAAAGCAACTGTCAGGAAAACCAGCGCGGAAATCGCTTCCGAATAGCCGGGGTTTTTCTTAGAAGTAACGCCCGTTACGGGCGAAATTGTGTTAGGCAGTCCGATTAATGCCAAAACTGCGCCTGCAAGCCCGAGATAGCCCGTATTAAACAGCGCGAACAGCGTTACGCCAAGCAAACTGAAAGCGGAATAAATCCTATAAGTTCCCGCCTGGCTAAATTCTTTATTTTTGGACAGATATGTGGTCAAAACTCTGCCCGCAATAGCCAGCGCGCTTACTGCAATTGCGCTCACTACCGCCATCGGCACTGAAAAATTAAACTTTTGCTCCAAATCAAAGACGAGCAAGAGAATTATAGCCGTCTCCGCGCTTTCCGCCAGAGCAACGGCAAGAGGATTTCTAATCGTGTTTTTTCCGCGCGAAACCAAACTTTTTAATTCCTTCAGAGTTTTTTTCCAATTAAGTGATTCTGATATGTCCTTTAAACCCATCTTATTAATTCCCGCCCAGCTGGAAACCGAAAGCAGCAAAAGCAGCGAAGAAGACGCGATTAAGCTCGCATCGCTCAAAACAGGGCCGAAAACGCCGCCCAAAACTACCGGAAGCAGAAAAGAAATTCCGCCCACGTGCCTGCCCACGAATCCGCCGTTTACCGCGGGAGTATAGTCTTTATCGGCAAAGATAGCTTCCGCCCAGGGAGAAAGAGAGGAAAGCCTCAGCCAGCCCGACAAGGACAAAGAAAATAATCCCAAAGCCCCCGCAATAACGGGAAAAACCCCCGGATTTACAAAATTCCAAAATCCAGCAGCTATCGCCGTTGCCACGCCGCCGGTCGCAAGCGGGCCGCTCAGCCTTATCGCAACTCCTTTGCCGAACCTGACTAATATCCAAACTGCGAGGATAAGAGGAACATACCCTATAAGCGTCGTTATTGTTTTTATATTGGAATCGGCTATGGCGAACGCGCTTTGAAAAATCGGCCCGCATACGGCTATGTTCACGGCCGAAAGAAACGGAACAAAAAATGCGTTAGTGGAAAGATTCTTCTTTTCAACGATATTTCCCGCGGGTACGGGTGTTGTTTTTCGGGTCTTGTATCGGGCTGGGGATATATTATGGCTTCCTACTGTTGCCCAAAGTTTTCGGTTTGGCGCGCCGCCGAATACTGCAAAAGGCTCCAGCGCATAAATGGGGGTGAAGAAAGGTATCGTGTTTACGCCATGCACCAGCGACATTGGCGTTTTGGCAATACCAGCCGCCGCCGGCAGTTGTCCGGCGGCATTGGCCGCGTCGGCCAGCTGCGTAAACGGCCGAACCAAATTACCACTCGGTATCGCGCTTACGTAAGAGTGTATCGCCGCCGGAGTTCTGAGCGCGGTCATTTCAACGGTGGTGCCCAGCGGCGTCGCGCCTCCCATAACCGCCGTCGCCACGCCGCGCATGCTCCTGAACGGGGCTTTTATTGTTTGTCCCGCTACACTAAAAAAAGGCCTTATATTCCACTCAAACCATAATCTCGCCGAGCGCATAAATTTTTGCGCAGGCTTTTGCGTATTTATATTCCCCGTCAAGCCCGCGGGTTTAGGAACATAGGGCCGCGTAGGTATCACACGGTAAGACGACACGGCATTGCCAACCGCGGGCGGTGCCTGCGTTGACGCAGCCCCGCCGCCTCCCATGCCTCCGACCTGCGCGGTAAGCTGCGGCCTGAGCGGCTGCAGCGTCCCGCTTGCGGGGACCTCGGCGAGGATACCTCTTTTGCTTATAATCCTGCCGTTGGACTTTACTCTTACCAACAAATCCTGCTCAGGCTTAACTTTATTACCGCTGAGCCTTACTTCTATCGTACCCTTTTGCGGACCCTGATTTTTCCCAACCGCGGATGACTGCTCTGCCTTGGCCGTACCCTGCGCCGCTCTCTGGTTTTGCGCAACGGCAGAAGACTGCTTTGTTCTTGCCGCACTCTGCGCCACTTGTTGCTTTTGCGCCAGTTGCTTGCGCGCTGCATTTATACTCCCCCGCGTAATTCCCTGCTTCTTCATGCCGCTTCTTACTGATTTTAAAAGCTCACCTCGGCCGGCCTTGACTACAGTCCTTACCCTGGAAGAATTGCTTAATATTTTTATCCCGCTGCGCAGCAGTGACGGCACGCTTTTTACTACCATCGCTATACATATCACCGATACTATAAAATCCACATACCCGCTTGTGAATATTATTCTTGCGTTTTGTTTATACTTTTTCTGCTTTTCGGCGTCATATTGCTTTGCGGGCTGCCCCAGCGCGGCGCGCGCTATATTGTTTATACGTCTTTGCGTCGCTTCATTTATATCCCACCATTTTCCCTCGGCTATTATTGCCGCCGCCGCTTTACCAGCTCCGCTATGCGCTCCATTGCCCTCAATAAGACCTACGACCAACGGAGTATGCACATGATACCCCGCGTCGCATGTATAACTCGCATCAGAATTATTAATCCTCATGCAATCGCTTCTCAAATTGTGCTTCGCGACATACTTATTAAGTATTTTTTCAGTTAATTTCTCAGCAAAGTTATTGCGGAGAGAACCTATATAATGTCCTATATCCTCAAAAGCATTGGCGAAGGTTATATTAAAACCCGCCTGCACCTCGGATATCATGTCCTCATAGCCTGCGGGCAGGCTGCCGCCTTCCTCAAGATAATCGTATCTCATGGACATATTGTTATGATATCGTCCATTGGTGCCTTGGACAAGGGCCGCCACGTCTATGCCTTTTTTAGACCATTCGCTTATGCTTAACAAATCAAGTATTTTCCCGCCTTCCTCCCTGAAGCTGCCGGCAGGAATAGTCTTATCCGTAAGAAATTTATCTATATATTGCCATGACAGACTCGTGTCTAAATTCGCCAGCGACATTATCCCCATTACTGCCAAGCCCGAACCCAAATCCTCCCGCTTTACGTCATTTATCGTCTTATATATGAGCGCGGCGGCTTTGGCGGATTCTTTAACATCATCCCCAGAAACCGCAGTAAGCAGAGCCATTGTTTCTCCTACATTGCCGCAATCGCGCTGCCTCCATTGCCTTACAAGGCCTTTGCGCAATTTCTTATTGCCACCGCCGCTTGCCAGACTTCTTTCGGACTTTTTGTCAAAGTCATGCCCGCTGTCGCAGAAATCGCCCGCTTTTTCTATTATCGTACTCGCGTACGCGGACAGGGTTCCAGCCATTTCTTCACGCACCCCGTATTTCTCTATAATTCTGTTTATCCAGTAAATTTCGCCTATCATTCTCTGCGGATCGTTTATATTGCCCGCGCCAAAATCGCGGCCCTCCGCGTATCCCAGACTGCTTTTATATATTTTCCCGAGACCGGAGATTCCCCTTTCCACCATATATTCAAGCGCGGCCATCATGTATGCGTTGATTTCAAAACAATTCCGATTTATGCACGCCTGCTCAGGGTCGTTTTGGAGGAGCTCAAATAGATGCCTGTCAAATCTTTCCTGCGCAAAATCAAGGGGATATGCCTGCCTGAGCGCTTTTGAGGCGCGTCTTATATCTGCTTCTTCTTCCGTTTTCTCGGTAAAATATTTGTCATACACCGCGCGGTACGCCTCTTCCGTTATCTCTTCCTCGCGCAAGCCGCCTTCAGCAAGAAGCGCTTCCCTTATC
>JAIRLH010000098.1 GCA_031259485.1 Elusimicrobiota bacterium | reverse complement strand
ACGTTCATATTGATTACGGCATTGCCAGACTGCAGATTTTCTATGTTTATCGTGTGGAAGCTTCCGAAGTTAATTATATTCAACGCTCCACCGATAAGATTCGTATTGCCTAATAGCGTGTTGTCGCCGTACATATTAATTGCGCCGTCTTTCCCGCTGTAGTTGTTTATTTTAGAACCTGAAAGCGCATTTACCAGACCGCCGTTATTAACTGTATTATTCGCCGAACCGCCGGAAAATATTACTTGAACACTCATGCTGTTTAATATAGCGTTATTTGTTGTTCCGCCGTTAGAGATATATTGAGTCCCATAGCTGTTGACTGTAGTTCTGTCGGCTATCCCGCCGCCTCCGACCTCTTGCTTTCCATAGCCGTTAATTATGGTGTCATAAGAGGTGCCGCCGGTATCTATAAGTTGATATCCGCCATCGTTGATTATTGTATCATTAGCTACGCCGTCATATTCTACCAGCTGATCCCCGCCTTTATTGAGCGTAGTATTATTAGCCGTGCCTCCGCTCACCCATTGTTCTCCGTCATTGTTAACGGTGGTATTCTTAGATATCCCGCCTTTGGAGAGTTCTTGGTATCCGTTATTTTGAACTATTGTATTTTCAACGGTACCAAATACCTCCTGCAGTCCTCCCGATACGGTTTCTCCCGTAACCGTTGTCGCGGACGATACAGGATCCGTAAAAGCTTGAGCGTATCCGCGCATAGTTATATTAAGCATTAATAATGCCGCTGTTGCATATGCAGTTTTTCTTGTGTAATTTGCTATTCTTATGATAATCTTTTCACGCGTACCAAAACCGCCAGATGTATTGTAATCCGAAGCATATGATTCTACCGTTCTCCAACCATTTTTATAACCTACTATTATCCCTTCCCGTTTTTTGCCAAACATACATTTCCTCTCCATACTTTTCCTTTTAACTTTTATATCTTTAGGTCTTTCTGATGCCGTCATCTCTGAAGTAACGTGAATACTGCGAAGCGAGTAGATTTGCAAGTTTTTTTGCAGCAAAATATTAGGTCTTTCTGATGCCGTCATCCTGAAGTAACGTGAATATTGCGAAGCGAGTAGATTTGTAAGTTTTTTTGCAGCAAAATATTCTGTAATAGCTTTAGCAAAGCCGTTAATATATATTACCAATTTTAAGCGTTAATTAAGTGAAATAATTCGCGCAAGTCGCAAAGCATTTTTCGTATTGCTACTGCTGACATACCTGGCTTCACGACGCTGTTTTTATTCAACGCGTTTTTTAGCGCGATGGCGGTTTTTATGTTATAATATATCCAGCAATGCTTTGCGCATTGCGGTTAAATTGAGGGAAGAGGGGCGCAAATCCCCCGCTGGTCCGCAACCGTGAAAGCCGGAATACTTAATTTAATTTATACCCTACGAGAACCTAGGAGCAAGTATGAAGAACGTCAGTCTGTGGGCCGCCCTGGCCCTGTTGTTTGCAGCATCGGCAGTTTCCGCGCAGGAATTTTACTACCTCCCTGTCCAAGACGAAAAACTGGAAGCCGAACTCAATGAAAAACTGAACGCGTGGGTGCAGTCCGAGCGCAGTAAACGCGGCGAAATAAATCTAATGGACAAATACGGCAAGCGCAAAGAATTCCGCATAGATATGTCCTTTGACCGGTTCAATTTAATTAAAGCCCTCGTAGATGAAAGGTTTGAAGTAAAGCTTTTGTGCATAAACAAAACCAAAACAATAAATTGCCCGGAAGGAACAAAAGTAACTTATAAAGGCTCCGAATTGGATGCCGGAAAATTCCTTATAGACAGTAAATCTTTGGAAAATAAATATTGGAGCGAGATAGACAAGCTGGGCGGGCGAGAACTTACCATAAAATTCATGCAACAGATATTAATGACGGAGAAGTACAGAATCTCTATCTCTGCGATTTCCCCCAAAGAATTCCGGAAATCTCAAACTAATATTTGCGGCCGGAAATTCTTTGACGGGCAATTTTGTTAAATCCCTTTTATATTTTTATGAATAAAAACTACAGGGTTTTGGCATTATTGTTTGCTTCAATAATCTTTTTGATTTGTTTTGCCCTCTTCCATTTTGCCGGCGGGTGGAAAAAGCAAAACCTGTTGAATAAAGAGTACAGAGAATCGGCCGTTTTGTCCAAAATTACCCCAAGCCGCGCTTTATCCGAAAGAAAAGATATCCCCTCCAGCAATGCGCCGGTATTCGGCGACGAAAAATTTAATCTTTCCCAAAACGCCCTTTCCTCCTCCGCGGGGAAGGCTGCGCGTAAAGGCGGATTATCCGGCGTTTCCGGCAATAATTCAAATGATAAAGGCGGACAAGCCGGCGCCGGATACGCCTCCGGCGCGAATACAAGCGCGGGGGCCGGAGTTAATTTTACGCTGTCCGCAAATCCCGGTTTTCTTGCGTCAATAAAAAGAAAATCGGAAAATAATTCTTATTCTCTGCAATCGTCGCTTTATTCCGGAATAAAAAGCAAATCAAACGGAAATAAATCAAGAGAGACAGGAAAATCAAAAGAAAATTTAAATACGGCGGACCTGACGGAAACTTCTTATGATTCCCTTCTTAGAGAGATGGAGGACTTATTGACGGCCAAACCGTCAGATAATACTGTAGCGGGCAGGCTCAAAAAAGCAATCAGGAATCAGCTTCAAAAGCTGCGCCCGCATAAACCCTCTGATAAAAACGATAACCCACAGGAAGACCCCGTACCTGACCCTGGCAAAACCCCGCCTCAGTTTTTGACGTCAATGCCGCGCCACCTGCGCCCCAAAACCGCTACTCCCTTCACTCCGGAGCCGCCGCCCGCATTGGAAGAGCCGCAAGAGGAGCCGGAAGGGATTAGGATCGTCTCTCTCATTCCCAGCGTAACAGAAATTATATTTGCCCTCGGCGCAGGGGATAATGTCATCGGGGTATCAAACTTTTGCGATTATCCCTCTCAGGTCTTGGCATTGCCTCAAATGGGGGATTCTTTTACGCTGAACACGGGTAAAATTTTATCTTTAAAACCTGACGTGGTTTTTGTTTATAATGGCGACAATATTAAAGAGGATATCAATTTACTGAGAAGCGAAAATATACAAGTGGTGGGTTGGACTGACCCGACAAATCTGGCGCAGCTTGCGGAACGGATAGGCTCCGTAGCAGGCGCGATAGGGGCGGACGCGTCGTACTTGAATTCAAGCATTGCGCGAGGCTTCGCGCGGGCCCGCGCAAATCCTAAAAAACGTCCCAGAGTTTATATTGATATTTGGGATTTCTGGCCGGCGGCGGATAATTCCTTCATAGGCTTTATATTAAATGAAGCCGGCGGCAAAAACAGTTTCGGGAAAAACGATTTTGTCTCCTCCCGTGATGATATTGTAAAAGCGAATCCCGACGTAATAATTATTTTGGGGCAAGAACATAAAGATTATTCAAAAATGCCCGATAAAATTAAAAAGAAAATTTGCCGTCCGTCGCAATATGAAAAAGATATAATAAGCCGCCCTGGCCCGCGTTCTCCGCGC
>JAIRLH010000091.1 GCA_031259485.1 Elusimicrobiota bacterium | reverse complement strand
CGCAGATATTGCCGCTAAAACGCTCCGCTAAAAAATAATTAGCGCTTTGCGCCGCCGTTGCCGTCAAAAAGATATTTTAAATATCTAATATCCGATTAACCGCGATTATCCGAAGTTCATCGGCTAATCCGCGTCTGTTGTCAAAAGTATTTTGGAGGATGCGTATTTAATTGCTTTAAACGCGGATGATTCACTTCTTTGGGGACAAGCGCCAAACGTCCGCTATTGCGCAATTGCGCGGCCGTAAATGATACAATATGTTTATTACGGATTGCGAAGGCGTTTTTGCGCTCGGAGCGGAGGCTTTATGAAAAAAATTTATATCCTTGACACAAACGTACTGCTGCATGACCCGAATTCCGTCTTGCAGTTTGCGGATAATGAAGTAATAATCCCCATGGTGGTGATTGAGGAGCTGGATAATTTCAAAACCTCCTCCGACGAGCGCGGCAAAAACGCGAGGCTGGTTTCCCGCAATCTAGACGAGCTGCGCGCCTGCGGCAAATTGGGCAAGGGCGTGAAACTCTCCAACGGCGGCACGCTTAAAGTTGAGTTCCCCAAAGAAAATATTCTGCCGGCCGGATTTTCCTTCAATAAAGCCGATAACGATATTTTAAATACCGCTTATTTTTACTATAAACAGCAGGAAAATAAAACCGGTAAAAAGCCTGTTATAATAGTCTCCAAAGACACCAATTTAAGGATTAAAGCCGAAGCCATCAACGTGGAAGCGCAGGATTATACCACCGACAAAATAAATTACAGCGAGCTTTATACCGGCGTTAAAGAAGTTGAAGTTTCATCCGCGCAGATTGACGAATTTTACAAAAACAAACAACTGTCTGCCAATGCCGGCGGATACTATCCCAACCAGTTTGTGATAATAAAGGCCGACGACGGCAGCAAAAAATCCGCCGTGGGCCGCGTGAACGCCGCTGCCGACTTAATAAGAACCCTGCCCGCGCAGGAGCCTTTGGTCTGGGGCATTAAGCCGCTTAACAAAGAGCAGCGTTTCGCAATGGAACTGCTGCTTGATGATAATATAGATTTGGTAACGCTCGTCGGTACGGCGGGCACCGGTAAGACTCTGATAACGCTTGCCACGGGCCTGCACCGTACTTTTGACGACGAAACCTACCGCCGCCTTCTCGTATGCCGTCCGATAGTGCCCGTCGGCCGAGATTTGGGCTTCCTCCCGGGCACAATGGAAGAAAAGCTTGAAGCCTGGATGGGCGCAATACACGATAACTTAAGTTTCCTTGCCAATAAAAAGAACCCCGAGGATACGGAGGAAGAGGTGCGCTATCTGATGACTTCCGGCAAGCTGGAAATCGCCTCCGTTACACATATACGCGGCCGAACGCTGCCAAAGCAGTATATGATTGTTGACGACGCGCAAAACCTGACCCCGCATGAAATCAAAACCATTCTTTCGCGCGCGGGCGAGGGCACAAAAGTCGTCGTTACGGGCGACCCGTACCAGATTGACACCCCGTACTTAGACGTGGAATCCAATGGGTTAACATATATGGTTGAAAGATTTAAAGGCCAAAAAAGTTATGGCCATATAACCTTCACAAAGACGGAGCGCAGCAGCCTGGCCGATTTGGCCGGCAAATTGCTGTAGCATGCAATATGAAGTTTGAGATTTTCGTCGCGGGGCGATACCTGCTGTCGCAGAGCAAGGGCGTATTCTCGCTTATTACCACAATCATCGGCGTTTTGGGCGTGTGTGTGGGCGTGGCCGCACTTATAACAACACTCGCGGTGATGAGCGGTTTCCAGAACGATATCCGCAAAAGAGTTATCGGCGCACAGGCGCATGTGCTTGTACTGGGCCACATGCCGGCCGGCCGCTGGCAATCTTTGCAGGCGGAGATTGAAAAAATCCAACATGTAAAAGCCACATCACCCAGCGTCATGGGCCAGGCGATACTTAATTACGGCCGCCAGAGCCAGGGCGTAGTTATCCGCGGGCTTGACCCAAAGCAGGAGGCCAATACGAGCGAGCTGATGTCCTCGCTCACCGAAGGTAATTTTGATACAGACGGCACATTTGCACCACTCGTCATCGGCACGGAACTTGCCGCGCACATGGGTTTGGACATCGGAGACGATGTTGTGCTGGTTTCCCCGCAGGGCGCGGCGGGCGGCCTGCCGAAGATGAAAAAATTCAGAATTACGGGCCTGCTCAAAACCGGTTATTATGAGTTCGACAATACTATAGCTTATACAGACATAGAATCCGCGGGCGATTTCCTGGGCATCAAAGGCGCGGCGACGGGTATTTCTGTCAGGTTAGACAGTCTTGACAATGCCAATAAAGCCGCCGCTGCGATAGAAAAGGCCTCGCACCACTCCTATGCCGTGCGCACTTTCGCGCAGCTTAACAGCACGCTTTACGCCGCGCTCAAGTTGGAAAAGATGATGATGTTTATCATACTTTCGCTCATAATTCTGGTGGCTTCGCTTAATATAACTTCCAATTTAATTTTGTTCGGGACGGAAAAACTGCGCGATATCGGCATTCTCCGCGCCGTGGGCGCGGGCCCGCGCAATATCAGGCGCATTTTTATGCTGGAGGGTTTATTCATCGGCAGCGCGGGCATTATTAGCGGCCTTCTGCTTGCGCTTGTTTTATGCTGGGTTATAAAAACTTTTGACATCGTTCAACTGCCGGCGGATATTTATTATCTGACTCGTGTGCCTGTAGCGCTGGAAGTTTGGGACGTGCTCAGCGTTGTCGTAGGCAGCTATATTTTGTGTTTCCTTTCGGCGCTGTATCCTGCCCATAAAGCTGCGAAAGTAAACCCCGTGGACGCCATACGTTATGGATAAACTCCTTGAAATCAAAAATTTAACTAAGGTCTACCGCGAAGGTGGGCAGGAAAATAAGGTACTGGATAATGTCTCCTTTTCAGCTGAGCGAGGGGAGTTTATTGTTTTCGTAGGCCCAAGCGGCAGCGGCAAAAGCACTCTGCTCAATTTAATTGCGCTGCTGGACGGCGCGACGTCCGGCGAAATAATTTTTGAAGGCAAAAATATTTTGGAACTGCGCGAAGCGCAGAAAGCGAACCTGCGGCTTAATAAATTTGGCTTTGTGTTCCAGTTTGACGGCCTGCTGCCGGAATTTACCGTTTTAGAAAACGTCAATATGCCCGCGCTGATAAAAAGCAAAAACAAAAAAAAGCGCGCAGCAGAGCTGCTTGCAAAACTGGGTATGGCGGCTTTGGTTCATAAAATGCCGCCGTCGCTCAGCGGAGGAGAAAAGCAAAGGGCCGCTATCGCGCGCGCTTTGATGAACGAACCCACCCTCCTGCTTGCCGACGAGCCTACCGGCAATCTTGACGCGGTGCGTAAAATCCGAATATTTGAAGATTTTGCCGCGCTAGCCGCGCAAGGCATAACGGTGCTTATGGTAACGCACGATACCCACGCCGCTCAGTTCGCGCGCCGCTGCTACAAAATAGAAGCCGGCAAAATCACGCCAGCCTGATAAATTGCGCGCAACTTACGTACTCATAAGCGCGCGGCGGATAATCATAGTCTCCCTCCAACACGGTCGAGACGAGCGGGTCAAGGTCGTCAATGAATTTATTAAAATTTTGGTCTAATAAGCAAAAACAGGTCTAATAGCGTCGTAGAAATGATTAAATAATATTTTAGAGGTTGAATATGATAAAAAATATTGGTCTAATGGCAAAAAATAGGTGTAATTAGTTGTTTTGTAGTTGTCGGGTAGTAGAGTTTCAATGAGCTTAATTTTGTTATTGAGCCGCTGGCCCGAATGCACCCGAACTTTGCTTTTTAATTGTCCAAAATACCCTTCACAACTATTAGTTGTTAAAGGTATTTTTAACCTTTCAAATGCTTTGTATGTAAACAGCCTCGGCATATTCTTTTTTAAGTTTCTAAACGCTCTGCG
>JAIRLH010000068.1 GCA_031259485.1 Elusimicrobiota bacterium | reverse complement strand
GGATCAGACTTTCGTCCATTGTCCAAAATTCCCCACTGCTGCCTCCCGTAGGAGTGGGGCCCGTGTCTCAGTGCCCCCGTGGCCGGTCGCCCTTTCAGGCCGGCTATCCGTCGTCGCCTTGGTAGGCCGTTACCCTACCAACTAGCTGATAGACCATAAGATCGTCCGAAAGCGAAAAACCTTTAAGAGCCGGGCGATGCCGCCCAACTATATTATGGGGTATTAGCTAATCTTTCAACTAGTTATTCCCCACTTCCGGGTTGATTTCTTATGTATTACTCACTCGTCTGCCACTAGAATTTCAGCGTATTGCTACGCCAAAATCCCCGTTCAACTTGCATGTGTTATGCACGCAGCCAGCGTTAACTCTGAGCCAGGATCAAACTCTCCATTAAAATTGAAGACATTCGCGCAGGTTGCCCTGCCCGAACGCCCGCAACGCTTAACGAAGATTTGCTGACTGTTAGCTCATTACTTTTTTACTACTCATTGAATTTACGTTGGACCTTATATATAGAGTATACATATAAGGATTTAACGAATGTCAAACTGCCCAGTTATCAGGAACTTAAGCGCCTGATTTCCGCCGCAGGTTGCCCATTCGCGCATTTTAAGACCAAATTTTCAGAGAGCGAAATTCCCTCTTTTGCTGCCCTCTTACGGGACGCAAATTGGAAATTTTGTTTTAACTTCCTTGTAAGCGTTTTTAGCTTATAAGGATATAGTATAAAAAATTTTTGTTTATTGTCAAGCATTTTTTAAGAGCTTTTAAAACCCTCTGCCTGACCGGTATTACTTATCCCTTGCCTTTTATAAGACTTGCGAGACTAAGCACTTCACCAACATTTTGTTGCTGACTGCAACTTAAAAATTAAAATCTGTTTTTACTTAAAGAACGCGCGGCTTTTCTGCCGCTTATTTTTTGCTACTTAAATATTGTAGCACATTTTTTAAATCCTGTCAACAGTTGTTTTTACCGTCGGATTTATCTACTGCCTAAATATTATAGCACAAATTGCGGAAAGTTATCAAGCCCTTTTTTTAAACTTCGTAAAAGAGCGAACTTTTACTTCGTTTCAAGCGGCTGACCGCCGCATATTTGTTATAAAAATAGTATAGTATAAAAAATAAAACTTTGTCAATAAACTCGCAAAAAATCATAGACATTTTCCGGCATTTCCATATTATTTTACCCTCGCAATCACGCTTATTACTTTGGATTTTATCCACCCGAAGTCTATATTAGAGCTGTCCTTATATATTATGGCAAGCCCCTGCTCTTGTAGCAGTTTTGCAGCGGAGGCAGGGGTAAAATAATTTATATGCTCGTGCATGGGGCAAAAAGCGCCGCTCTCCTTTTTTATATTTAAGAAGCGCCGCCACGCAAAATGCAGCCCCTGCGCGGGATTTTTTATGACGAACCTCACCCTGTCCGTCCACCGACAGGGGGAAAAGGGCGAATCAAAAGGAAGCTCCACATAAAGCGCCGCGTCAGGCGCAAGATGTTTTATGACGGAGGAAATCTCCCTCTTCGGGTCGGGCGCGTGCTCAAGCATGTGAGAGCACATTACAAAATCAAATTTTTTGTGTTCAAGCTCGGCCGCGCTTAAACTCTTGACACCTTTAAC
This sequence comes from Elusimicrobiota bacterium, assembly GCA_031259485.1. Lineage (GTDB taxonomy): Bacteria > Elusimicrobiota > Elusimicrobia > Elusimicrobiales > Elusimicrobiaceae > Proelusimicrobium. The sequence goes on along the minus strand of JAIRLH010000068.1, from coordinate 1,002 downwards.
TGGCGCAACGCCGGATAAATCATAAACAAATTTCTGCGCTGCGGCAAATATGTCCGGTATATGCTGGCCTTTGTCGCCGCCGTAATCAAGCACCGTTTTAATTTCACGCGCACGCAAATGCCGTTTTATTATACGCTCAAGATTAACTCTGCGATTCTGGATTTCAACCGGAGTTTTACCGATAGCGGCATTCATCTCAGCGGTGTACCAGATATCGTGCTTCTGGCGTTGTTTCTGATAGAAGCTATCGCGATAGCCTTTGTAAAAATTTGCCAGCTCCGCCGCCGCGGGGCGCAGCGAGTAATAAGCAAACCCGCATGTTTTGCAATGTATCAAATCAGTCTTTTTTTCAACTCCGGAAAACATCCTCTCCGTAAGGAATCCGGACACCTTCGTTTTTATTGTCTTAACGTCCCCGCCGCCGCAAATTAAGCAATTCGCCACAAAAGCCTCCATAATTATTCAGGGGCGCAATTATAATACAAAGCTAATTCGCGCCGCACTGTAGTATTTTATATAATAAATTATGACTTTGGATATACTTTTAAAATCCACGGCGCGTACTTTATATTTAAGCGCAAAAATTCTGCCGCGTAATATACGCAGGGCTTTTTACTGCGGCTATCTTTTATGCCGCGCGGCCGACAGCATCGCCGATACCGAACTGATAGAAAACGGTCTGCGCCTGCAACTGATAAAAGATTATCCGCGCATGATACAAACGCAGGACGCAAACCTGCTGGCCGCGTTTTTTGCCGCTGTTCCGCGCGACGCAAAAATGCACGCGGCGGAGCAGACGCTGCTTAACAATCTTGACATCTGTTTGAAGGCTTATAACGCGCTGCCGCCGGCGCACAAGGAAATGATTTTGGACGTCGCCGCCGCCGTGTGCCGCGCGATGGAGCGGGATTTATCTTACTTCCCCCCCGCCCGCAGCGGCCTTATAAAAGCACTGCAAAACGAAGAGCAAACGCTTGATTATTGCAATGATATGGGCGGCCG
>JAIRLH010000059.1 GCA_031259485.1 Elusimicrobiota bacterium | reverse complement strand
GGAAGAGAAAAACAAAATCAGCCACCGCGCCTTAGCCTTCGCGCAAATGGCTCAAATTATAAAAAATTTCTAAATGTTTTAACTTATCTTATTTTAGCTCCCATTGATACCATCCATCGGAAAGTTGTCCAACATATTTATTTTGAAATTTTTGACAAACGGAATTTTCGTATTGCTCATCTCTGCAAAAAATTTTGCCTCTACCAGAAGAATTATTAAAATAAAAATTGAACCACTGGTATCGCTTACCTGTTGATGCTATATTTACTCTAGATTGCGACAAAACGCCTCCAATTTGGAACTTATAAAACTTAACTGTTCTAATATCAGTATTGTGTGAATCAATGCTGTTTCCAGTAGAATGAAAAGAAATATCTAAGTTATCAAAACTATCCGGATAAACTCCATGCGCTAAGTAGAATCTTTCCGCTGAATTTATTATAGCTTTACCCAGTATAAAAGCTTCCGTAGCGCGAATTTTTTCCACAGCTTTTTGATATTGCGCAAAAGCAACAGCGGCGAGTATGCCGATTATTAAGACAGCAACTAATAATTCAATTAGTGTAAAAGCATCTTTGTTGTGTTTCATTGTAGTATCCTCGTAAGTTTTAGTATAAACCACTACTTTTTATACTAAATTAATCCGGTTTTTACAATTACGACACTCTCAAAAATGCGGGGAGAGGTTAAGGCGCAAAAAAGACCATCGCGGGGAAATACAGATTAAACAACAAACCGACGCTCAAAAACGGTCCAAAGGGTATTGTGCCGTTATCCAGCTGTTTACGCAAAAGCACTAAAATGCCGAAATAAAATATCCCCGCGAAGGAAGATATTATCAAAGCGTTTACCACGCCCATAACGCCGCTCAACGCGCCTATCGCGCCCATGAGTTTGACGTCGCCGCCGCCCATGGCCTCTTTCTTAAAAACAAAAGTCCCTATCAGCGCGACGGCCCACATGCCGAAAAACCCCGCGCACGCGCCGCCCAAAGAAGATAAAAACCGCGCCAAAGCCGCGCCCTCAAAAGCCGGATTAGCAAAACAAATCGCTAAACCGACGGCAATAAGACCTATTGAAAACCTGTCCGGTATAATCATGAGCCGCATGTCTATTACCGATAAAATTATAAGGCAATAGACGGCCAAAAGCGCGCACGGCGTCCATAAACTAAGGCCGAATTTATGGACAAACAATACCGTCATTACCGCCGTAAAAAGTTCCACGGCCGGATACTGCGGGGATATTTTCGCGTTGCAACCCCTGCATTTGCCGCGCAGCAATAACCAGCTTAAAAGCGGAATATTATCATACCACCTGATTTTTGCACCGCACCGCGTGCAGGCCGAGCGCGGCCGCACAATAGATAAGTTTTTCGGTATGCGGTAGATGCAGACATTCAGGAAACTGCCCGCGATAAGGCCGAAAATAGAAGCATAGGCAAGTATAAATGCGTCCGCGCTAAAGTACATTGTGCTCTACTGTGCAGTATTTAGGGTCGGCCGGATCGTTTATATAAATCCATCCGCCGCTGCCGTCAAACACTTTGGAATACGCGCCGTTTTTAACGGCATTGCTTTTATTGCCGTGACGGTCATATGCTTCGTGGATTTTATCCGCATGCTCTTTCAGAAGATCTTCCAAATTATCGGGACAGCGGCCTTTGTTGTCGCCGCGGTAAACGGCAATAGCGTCCATAAGACGCACTCTGTTCCTGATTGATATGTTGCGCTGCGCTTGCGTTTTTATATTCTCCAGCTTAAAAGCCGCGCCTACCCAGAGCAACGCTATAAGCAGCAACGCAACGACTATTTCTATCTGGAAGATTCTTTTTTTTTCTCTCATTTTTATTTAAGGCTTGCAAGTATATACGCTATTACCTTTGCGTCGCTTATAGTGAATTTAATGCTCGCTTTCTCGTTAGGAGTATGCGGATTTTCATAAATGCGCGAACCGACAACCGCCGCCAGCCCCATATTGCGCACCGGCGCGGCAAAAGTGCCGCCGCCTATGCCGATGATCTGAGGCTTAACGCCGTTAATCTTTTCCACCGCTTCGGCGTAGCGTTTTACCAGCGGCGCATCTTCGGCGGTAGGTTTGGAGGAGAGTTTGTGCTCAGTCTCAAACTTAATGTCAGTCTTTGTTTCCGCCTCAATATTTTTTACGATTCTGGTTATCTCCGCCTCAACATCTTTTAGATCATAACAGGGCAGTATCCTGCAGTCCATATAAAAAATATCTTTGCCCGGGATAGTGTTTACATTGGGCACATTGGCTTCTTTTTTAGTAGGTTCAAAGGTGGAAATAGAAGGATCAAACAGATTGTCAATCTTATCAAATTTAGCGTAAAGCCCCGCGTGCAGCGCAAGCGCGAGTTTGGACGCGGCAAGGAAAGCATTATTGCCGTCGCTCGGACGCGAACCGTGGGCCTGCCCGCCGTTTACCGTAAATTTAACCCACCAGACGCTCTTTTCCGCTATCTCTATGGTTTTGCCTTCGCTGTCGCCGGAATCCTGCACTATAAAAGCGTCGTCCTTGCCAAAGAGCGCGCTGTTGTTTTTGACCAGATAATCTATGCCGTAATGATTGCCCGTTTCTTCGTCAGCAAGCAGCATTATGCCCAGGCTGACCGGCGGACGCTGCCCAAGTTCCATAAAAGCACGCGCCGCCAGCAGCGCGGCAATTATTGCCTGCTGGTTATCCTCTACTCCGCGGCCGTACATGGTATCGCCGTCTTTATCAAGCGCGAGCTCAAAAGGATTTGTTTTCCAGAGCGATAAATCCCCCTCGGGTACCACATCCATATGCGCAAGCAGCCATAAGGTTTTATTTTTATCCTGCCCGTAGTATTTGGCTATAAGATTGGGACGCACGCCGTTTTCGGCGCGGGGATCGGGCGCGTCAATGCGCGCAATTTCGTCAAATTTCAATTTTTTAAGTTCAGCTTCAAGATATTTTGCTTTTTGGTATTCGCCTTTGCCGCCGCTGTCTGGAGAGATGGCGGGAATGCGCGTCATATTGCGCTGCAAGTCCAGAATATAATCTCTCATGCCTTCAATCTTTTTGAATATATTTTCCATTTTTATTTCTCCTTAAAAAGAATTGGGGATATCTATAAACTCCGTACGAACCTTGAAACGTTTTGCCGTCCATGCCATAAGCGCCCGAACGCCGAGTTTTTCCGAATTATAATGACCCATGGCAATAAAGTTTATGCCCGCTTCCTTACAATATTCTACAACAAATTCATCGCGCGTGCCCGTGATATATAAATCTATGCCGGCGCCTTCCGCCTGGCGCAGCATATCGCACGCGCCGCCGCTTATTATTGCTGCGGCATTTATTTTGGCCTTGCCTGCGGAGACTAAATCGCCACCCAGTTTGGCATGTATATCTTCCAAGTTTTGCGCCGGTTTAAAAACGCCGCGCAAACCAATAGACGCTCCGTGATAATCGCCGAAAGGCTGCAAATTTTTAAGGCCGGTTTTTTTGGCCAGCATAGCATTATTGCCAAGCTCGGGGTGGCAGTCCAGCGGAAGGTGATAGCCGGCGAGGTTTATCCCGTGTTTCAGCAGGAAAGCGCAACGCCGCCCGAAAACCCCGCACAGCGGCTGCACAATGCCCGGCCAGAAAAGCCCGTGGTGCACTATAATCATATCCGCACAGGCCTTATGCGCCGCTTCAAACAAAGCCATATGCGCAGACACGCCAAAAACTATCTTTTTAATCTCCGCGCGGCCTTCAACCTGCAGGCCGTTGTGCTCCGGCAGTCTGGAAATATTTAAATAAGCGTTAATTGCTTTAAGTATAACATCGCGGCTTGTCATGGTTTTATGTTATCATTTTATTAAGATGAATAAAATAGCGCCGCTTTACGTTGCGTACCCGCCGCGAAACGCCGTTATAAAAAACGGTTTGCCGGGTTTGTTTATTTACGGCGCGCTAAGCAATGCGCGCGCAGGACTGAAAATAAACGGAATTAAAGCGCATGTATATAAAACCGGCGCGTATATTGCTTATATCCCCGCGCGGGCCGGAAATTTTGATTTCAAGCTGGAATTTGACGACGGTAAAAAACAACACGCGTACACGCATCCGGTCTTTATAGAAATGCCTCCCCCTCCGCAGCGTCTGCTTGCAGAATATAAAAAAACCGCTGTGGTCACAAGAGAAGGCTGCAGGCCGCGCCCCACGCCGCAATCCGGCAAAAACTTGCCCGACACATATCTTACAGGCGCGGTTGAGATAACCGGCGAAACAGCCGATTTTTACCGCCTGCGTCTGACCGACGGCAAAATCGCGTGGGCAGAAAAGGATTTTTTCTCTGTACCTCAAAAGCGCAAAACGCCGCAAAATAGAATAAAAAATATTTCCGTCCGTGAAGAGCCCGCTAAAACCTTAATAAAAATAGAAAATACGCGCCGCGTTAGTTTCACCGCGCGCGAAAGGAAAAACAGCTTTGACATTTCTTTATATTACAGCGGCGGCGCAGCCGTAAAAGTCTTTTATAAAAAGGGGCAGATTTTATGGGGCTGTAATTACAAATGGCGGAGCAATGATTTGATTTTTGAGTTTTATCATCAGCCGCTGCTTCCCGCCGCGGACGCCGCAAAACCGCTCAAAGGTCTAAAGGTATTTTTAGACCCAGGTCATTCGCCTAAACAAATCTATGCCGGCGAAAGCAAGCCCTCCCCGCACGGACTGTGGGAATATAAATTTAACTATAAAATCGCGCTTGCCGCGCGACGCGCTTTGGCCGTGCTGGGAGCGCGCGTAATACTGTCCAAAACGCTCGCGGAGCAGATGCCGCTGCAACTGCGCGCGCAAAAAGCTAAGGACAGCGGGGCGCACATCTTCATAAGCCTGCACAATAATTCCTGGCCGGATAATGTAAACCCGCTTAAGCGCAAAAACGGTTCTGAAATTTATTACTATCACCCGCACAGCGCCGCGCTGGCACGCGCGATAGACGCAAGCTATGCCCGCAATATTCCGCTTCCGAGCGAGGGCGTCAAACACGGAGATTTTTACGTTCTGCGCAATACGCCGCAAATTCCCGCGGTGCTCATAGAAAATGCCTACATATCGCTGCCGCAGCACGAAGAACTGCTGATGAAACCATCGTTTATAAAACGTTTGGCCGATGCGATTACAGGCGGGGTTTTGGGCTTTTTCAAGCATAAAAACAATTAAATTTGATAGAATATAAACACAGAAATTTCCACAGGATTTTGGGACAGATTTTTGTTTTCTCCGGAGTGAGGAATACTGCAAATGACTCAGAGGCAGCGTATCCGAACGCAGAGAAAACAGAAATATACCCAAAAGCATAAGAAAATTTAAGCCGGGATGCTGGAATGGTATACAGGTTAGTCTCAAAAACTAATGCCCACAAGGGCTTGAGGGTTCGAGTCCCTCTCCCGGTAAGATATGGGACACAAAGACCCTTTGACAAACAAGTCAAAGGGTTTTCTATACTTTTTTGTCTTTCAAAATTAAGTTACAAAGTAAACAAGAGATAATTATCCGCTTTGCGTCAATTTGTGAACTTTTGAAAAGTTCCCCTGTCGCCGCAATCTACAGCGCGTAACACTTTGTCCTGTGTGGTCCGCACAACGTATTGCTGCTTTGTTTGATGCCGCCTAAAAGCATACAAATATCTTCCGCTGAGGTCACCGAGCACCAACGCCTGCCGGTTTTGTAATTGAGGCCCAGCAGATAGTCAAGGTTAGCGTCGCCGTTGCCATAGGGATGCTCATCGTAAAAAATGCTTTCGGAAGGAATTGATGATATGCTGTATGATCCGCTTGTATAAGGATTGTCTATGCAGTTGAGCTGTCCGTCTGACACGCTCCAGCCTGTTGTAGTTATGGTGCAGCCGGTTAAATCTATCTCCAGGTCTATGGTTTTCCACGACGCGCCGGCGGTGCTGCCGTTGAT
>JAIRLH010000153.1 GCA_031259485.1 Elusimicrobiota bacterium | reverse complement strand
ATCATGCTCTCGTTCTGCGCGGGATTATCTGCGCGGCCGATATAAAAATTTATCTTGTCACAGTTATCCAACAGCTCTTTAAGCCGCGCCACCGGCGAGGAACTGTCCAAGACTTTGGGGTCAAGCTCGTACAGATTATAAAGCTGGTTAAGCATAAGCGCGCCTTCGGAAGCGAAATCTACGCCGGGCACTTTATATGTAGGCGCCTCAAACGGGCCGGCATTGCGCACGGGATCTGTTTTCACATTGCTGTGGCGCGCGTAAATATCCAGCGTGGTGGAACCGCAGACAATCTTAAAGCCGCGGCCTTTTCGGAAGTCCTCAACAAAGCGCGCATCCATGTCTTTATTGGAGGGCGGGCCGCTTAAAATATCGGCATTAATCGCGGGGCGCGTTTGCACGAAGACAAGCGATGTGTCATCCTCCCACCTGCCGCCGGAAATTTGTTTGCAGTATTCAAGCAAATCTTTTGCGGCCTGCGCGCCCGCGCCGCCTCGGGCGTAAATATCATTGAGCTTATCCGCCGCGCCCTGCACGCCCAGCCCGTAGCCGAAGCCGCGTCCCACGCCCGCCTGCGAAACGCCGTCGCTGAACATAACCAAAGCGCGGCCCGGGCCGAGGGTACAATCCGTCTCTATCAGATTTTCGCCGCCGGCTTTGTGCACGATAGTCTGCGGCGAGTAGGCATAGCCGTCGTTGATAAAAACCGGAACAGGAGCCTCGTAGCTGATAATCTGCGCGTAGCCGCTATTTAGCACTGCGGCCGCGCTGAAGGCGGCAAAATTGCCCTGTTTACGGCCGGCTTTAATACTTTCCATTGTCAGCCGGCACGATTCTAAAAGCGAATACCCCTTTTCCAGCAGCGTAATAAGCGCGCCGCCGAACATCTGCGCGCAGATATTGGCGCGCGGGCCGCTGCCTATGCCGTCCATCACGATTATAAAAGTATTTTCCCTTCCGCGGCGGATTATTATATGGTCGCCGCAGGTGTCATAACCCTCCTTGTTGTAAAGGAAACCCGTTGTCTGGATATATTGCATTTACTCGTCTTCGTCCGTTTGGGAGGTTATCCGCGCAATCTGATTCACAATGTCCTGCGACTGGGCCGTGCTGTCGCCAAGATATTTCGCGATTTGCTGGCTCGTCTCAATCTGGTGTTTGAGGAGCTCTCGCGCTTTGTCAAGCGCCTTCATTTTCATGGAGGACTTCAGCTGCGCCAGCTCCTGCGCGTTTAATATGGGTATGAAAATGCCCACAAGCTGGTTTGTGTCTTTAATATCGTATACGATGAAGCGGCACTTGAGGTTATACTGCGGGTATTCCGTCAGCCAGTTAATTTCGCGCTGCTCGCCGGAGAGGACGAGCTCAAAAGGGTGCACGTCGGTAATGAGCGAAATGTTTTCCCCGACGATTGAAGGAGAACATCTAAACATTTCGTTAAAACGCGCGTTAGTCTGCGATATGTTGAATTTATAGTCCAGTATCACGATACCGCCGGGCATACTGTCTATAACCGCGTTGTTTATATTGTTGAGCCGGCGGCGCAGATAGGGCATGCACATTTCCTTCTGCGCATAGCCGCTTAGGTTTGCCACCGCCTTATCCCTGCACGAGGGATACCCGCACCCGCCGCAGTTGAGGCGGTCGGCCTCCTTTTCCTTATCCATGAGCTTGAGCATGTGCTCAATTTCCGCCTCGGCGTAATGCGGCGCGTTTATAGGGCGCGGCGCGAATTTATTGCTCAAATCAATGCCGGCCGGCTTGGGCGCGGGTTCGGCGGGGGTTTTGTTTGAGCGCGCGTATTCTTCTATATTCGCGCGCTTTTTTATTATATTGTCTTCAAGGCTCAGCGGGCCGTTAAGGCAGCCGTCCTCGCACCACATCAGCTCTATATCGCAGTTTTGCGCTTCAAAATTATCCAGCGCGTTTTTGACGTTTGCGGGCCCGTCTATGCATAAGATTTTTTTAGGCAAATCCTTATTTTCCGCGTCAAGCGTTTTTAAAATGCCGCCCGGCAGAGGATAGTACTGGGATTTGTAGAAAGAGGGTTTGTCAAAAGGCGTTTCGTCGCAGTTCTTAAGAGCTATGCCTCGGGCTTTGAGCATTTTGAAAAGCTCTTCAAAAGTAAGCGCGGCGGCGACCAGCCCGACGTATTCCCGCCGCAGGATTTCGTCTTTTTTTGCCACGCACGGGCCGATAAAAACTATATTTATATCCCGTCCCAGTTCGCCCTTGAGCAACCTTGCGTGGCCTATCATGGGCGATACCACGGGCGCGATTCTCAACGCAAGGTCAGGCTTATATTTGGTTATATAATTTATTACCGCGGGACAGGAAGAATGTATATAAGCCCTTGAAAAGTCCGTTATATGCTTCAACGATTCCTGCGCGGTGTAATAGGCGCCGCACGCCGTCTCAAACACATAATCAAAGCCCAGCTTGCGCAAGGCGCTCGCCATGCGCCGCTGCTGCCAGAGCTCTAGGCTCGCGGCAAAAGACGGCGCAATTGTTGCCGCAGTCTTTCGGCTTTTATCCTGCAACAGTCTTTCAACGGCAAAGATACTGCTTAAATACCGCTTTGCATGCTGCGGACAGTTGCGTATGCACGCGCCGCAGGCTATGCAGTTTTGGTTCAATACCTGCGCCTGCCCGTCATTCATGCTTATGCACGATACCGGACAGTTGCGCAGGCATTTATAACAATCCCTGCAATGCGCGCTGCGGGTGTAAACTAAAGGGCTTTCGGCCTCATTACGCATGCATGCCGCCTTGCCGCGCCTTACTGCGCGGCTTTGCTTAATTCTCTGGTAAGCACGATATCAATTTTTTCAATATCGGCTTTTTCTATCTCTGCGTCGTTAATGCGCACCATGGGAGCCTTGGTGCACTTTTCATAGCAGAAGGAAGGTTCAACGTTAATCTGCGCGTTGATGTTTTTGCCCTGCGCGTATTGGCGTATCTGCCTTACCAAATCTTTGGCGCCGCGGCGCACGCAGGTAGATCCGAAGCACACATTTATATGCACTTTGCCTTCTTCCCTGCGCGGCGATATATTTACGCGCTTGCGGTTATGGTAATGCGTATGAAAAAGCTCATGCGCTTTATGACCGCCGACTTCACTCTGCAAAGCCTCGTAGAGCTTTGTTATATAATGATTGTCCTGCGGCTTGTGCAGCTGTTGTTGGCCGTCAATGCCATAAAGGCCTTCTTTGCGCTTTTTGGCGTTTTGCGCGCTGTTTAAAGCCGGCTGGCCCGCGCCTCCGACGCAGCCGTTGGGGCAGGCCATTACTTCTATAAAATCATACTGCTTTTTGCCGGTTTTAAGGTCTTCAATAAGCTTTTTGGCGTTTTTGAGGCCGTTTACCGCCGCAATGCGCACTTTTTTGCCGCTGACTTCAATTTCAAGCTCTTTTAAGTCTGTACTTTCGTGCAGCACTTTGCAGACGGGCTTATAATCCGCGCTGGGGGCAACTATGCCCATAATATATCTTATGACGGCTTCCGTGACGCCGCCCGCCGTGCCGAAGATAACGCCCGCGCCGGTCTTGAAGCCAAAGGGCATATCAAAGGGGCCGGGCTCAAGCTCGTTAAACTTTATGCCCTTTTCGTCTATCATGCGGGCGAGCTCCATGGTGGTAAGAACATTGCTTACGTCATGGTCGCCGTTCACTGCGAATTCAGGGCGTTTGGCCTCGTACTTTTTGGCCGTGCACGGCATTACGCAGACTACGGAAATATCTTCGCGCTTGCCGCCTTCTCTGACATAGCTTTCTTTGATTGCGCTGGCCATCATCTGCTGCGGCGATTTGCAGGTAGAAATATTTTCCAGCAAATCCGGGTAGCAGTGCTCCGCGTGTTTGACCCACGCCGGACAGCAGGAAGTAAAGAGCGGCATATTCGCGCCCTTTTCAAAGCGCTGCAGGAATTCCGTCGCTTCTTCAAAAATAGTCAAATCCGCGGAATAAGAGGTATCGTAGACATAATCAAAACCGATCATTCTTAAGGCGGTGACTATCTGGCCAGTGGCGTTCTCGCCGGCGGGGAGATTATACATTTCCCCCAGCGCGACGCGCACGGCCGGCGCTATCTGCACCGCGACTTTTTTATTGGGGCTCCAGATATCGGCCCATATCTGCGAGACTTCGGACTTGCTTGACAGCGCGCCCGTGGGGCAGATGCGCACGCACTGGCCGCAGTTCACGCATTCAACGTCGTCCAAATCTTTGCCGAAGGTGGGCAGCACCTGCGTCTTGCTGCCGCGGTTGGCGAAATCTATAACGCCGATGCCCTGCACTTCGCTGCACATGCGTATGCAGTCGCCGCACAGGATACACTTATCCGGATCTCGCACTATGGAGTGGGAGTGCGTGTTGCGCGGGCGCTGCTCTTGCGATTCTTTAAACCGCAGTTCTTTTACGCCCAGCTTTCGCGCGACGTCCTGCAGCCTGCAATAGCCCGTTTTGACGCAAGTCGTGCAGTTGTGATGGCCCGAGGCCAGCAGAAGCTCAATGTTTGTGCGCCGTATTTCGCGTATTTGCGGCGTGTGGACTTTTACCTTCATGCCGTCCCTGGGCTCTATGGAGCAGGAAGCCTGTATTCCCATGCCTTCAATATCAACAAGGCACAGGCGGCACGCGCCGTAAACGCTGAGCTCGCTGTGATAGCAGAAAGTCGGGATTTCTATGCCCGCTTTACGGATAAGTTCCAACAAATTCTTTTCGTTCTCTATGGCAACCCGTTTGCCTTCTACCGATACAAAACCTTTACTGGTCATGGCTTAACCTCCCGCCGATATGGCGCCGAATTTGCACGTCGCAGCGCACGCGCCGCATTTGATGCATTTGGCGGCGTCTATTTTATGCGCCTGTTTAACCTCGCCGCCGATTGCGCCGGCGGGGCAGGCGCGTTTGCACGCCGTGCAGCCCTTGCACTTTACGGCGTCTATAAAGTATTTGGCCAGAGCCTTGCAGTTATTGGTAGGGCAGGTTTTATCCTTGATGTGGGCCAGGTATTCGTCCTTAAAATATTTTATCGTTGAAAGCACTGGGTTTGGCGCGCTTTTGCCCAGCCCGCACAACGAGGAGACTTTAACCACATTCGCCAGCCCGTCAAGCAGGTCAAGCGTTTTTATTGTGGCTTTGCCTTCGCTGACGTCGTTTAGCATATTTAGCATTTGCTTCGTGCCCTCGCGGCAGGAGACGCATTTGCCGCAGCTTTCATTCTGCGTGAACCCCATGAAAAACTTGGCGATATTGACCATGCACGTCTTATCGTTCATCACCACCAGCCCGCCGGAGCCTACCATCGCGCCCACGGATTTGAGAGAATCAAAATCCAGCGGCAAATCCATGTGTTCTTTTGTAAGGCACCCGCCGGAAGGCCCGCCGATTTGCACGGCTTTAAAAGCATTCAAATCCGCCTCGCCCCTGTCGTTTGCGGTGCCGCCGGCGATTTCATTGACAATCTGGCGGATTGTGGCGCCGAATGGAACCTCCACCAAGCCGCTGTTGCACACGTGGCCCGTAAGCGCGAAAGTCTTTGTGCCCGGGGAAGCCGCCGTGCCCATTTTTCGGAACTCGGCCGCGCCTATGGTCATAATCTTGCCGATATTGGCCAGCGTTTCCACGTTGTTAATTACAGTGGGTCTGCCGAACAGCCCGCTCTGCGCCGGAAAGGGCGGTTTTGGGCGCGGCATGCCGCGCTCGCCCTCAACGGAGGCGATTAAAGCCGTCTCCTCCCCGCAGACGAAGGCGCCCGCGCCTTCCATCACATTAATCTTAAAATTATGGCCCGAGCCGAAGATATTACAGCCCAGAATCCCCGCCTCCTCCGCTTGTTTTATGGCGAAGCGCACGCGTTCCACCGCAAGCGGATATTCCATACGCACGTAGATATAGCCTTCGTCCGCGCCTATGGCGCGCGCGGCGATTATCATGCCTTCCAGCACGGCGTGAGGATCGCCCTCCATCACGCTGCGGTCCATAAAGGCGCCCGGGTCGCCCTCGTCGCCGTTGCAGATTACGTATTTTTTATCGCCTTTGCTCAGGCGCGTCAAATCCCACTTCTTTCCGGTGGGGAACCCGCCGCCGCCGCGGCCGCGCAGGCCGCTGTCGCTGATTACTTTGCAGACTTCCTCGGGCGTCATTTCGGCGCAGGCTCTGGCCGCGCCGAAGTAGCCGCCGCGGCTGATATATTCGTTAATATCGCCCGGGTTGATTTTGCCGCATTCGCGCAGCAGGAAGCGCGTCTGCTTTTTGTAAAAAGGTATTTCTTCGCTTTTGGCGTATTGTTTGCCGTCGGCGGGATTTTTGTAGAGCAGCCTTTCAACCGGCTCGCTTTTGAGCACGGTTTTTTCTATAAGTTCCTCAACGTCGCTTTCTTTTACTTTGGTGTAAAAAATATCTCCTATACTGAGCAGCGGGCCCTGTTGGCAGAAACCCTGGCAGCCGCTTTTGGTAAGGTAGACTTCGCGGCAGCCTTCTGAAATATGCAGACTTACGTTGATTTTGCGCGCCTCAAGGCCTTTTTTGAAAGCTTCAAATATTTTGAGCGAGCCGCTGGAAACGCAGCCCGTGCCGGCGCAGATGATAATTTTTTTGGTTATATTTTTATAGTGTTTATCGTATGCGTTTTTTATTTCGGCAAGATTGGGTTTAGGCATTTGCTTTCTCCTTCGCATAAACGGCGTCTATGAGGGCAGTAATCTTTTCCGGCGTCATCTGCGGGTGCACTTCTTCGTCCACCACGGCGACGGGCGCTATGCCGCACGCCCCCAGGCAGGAGACGCATTCCAAAGTAAACATAAAATCGCCCGAGGTATGCTTTTCGTCCGTAAGATTAAGGCGTTTTTTAGCCGCGTTTATTATGCCTTCCGATTTTTTTACATGACATGCCGTGCCGTCGCATATTTTAATGATATGCCGGCCTTTGGGCACAATTGAGAAGTGGGAAAAGAAAGTCGCCACTCCGTACACTTTTGAAGGCGCTATGCCGAGCGAATTTGCCACAAAAGTCATGGCGTCCTGCGGCAGATAATTATACTTCTGCTGTACCTTTTGCAGGATAGGTATCAGCTTGCTGGGGTTATTGTCGTATTCGTTAAGAATTGCAATAACGTCGTTTAGTTTTTCTAAGGACATCCTTTATTGTCTCCTGTAATAATGACGGCTCGTTATTTGCGCGCCTGCGTTTGCGCCGCCAGCAGCTTCTGCGACAGCACGGAAAGCGACGCGCCCAAATCTTCGTTCTGCACTATAATATCCGGCGGGCAGCTGAGCCGCGCGGAAGAAAAATTCCATATAGCCTTTATACCCGCCTTTATAAGCAGATCCGCCGCCGGCTGTGATTGATGCGACGGCACGGCGATAATGGCGAGTTTTATCTTAAGTCTCTTGATTAAATCGACGGCTTTATCAACGGAAAAAATTTTTTTGCCGTTGATTTCCGTCCCGTGCAATTGCGGGTTAATGTCGCACGCGGCTATTATGTTGAGAGAATATTTTGCAAACCCGCCGTAAGAAGCCAGCGCGCGGCCGATATTGCCCGCGCCGACCAAAAAAGCGTCCATCTTATCGTAAAAACCCAAAAAGTTTTCTATATGCTTGATAAGTTCCGCGCGGTTGTAGCCGCGCTTGGGGCGGCCCGAGAATCCGGCGCACGCTATATCCTTGCGCACCTGTATCGCGGTAAAGCCGAAGTTATCGGCTATCTGGCCCGAAGACACGCAATCAGCACCCAGACTTTTGAGATAATCAAGATAGATCAGCAGGCGTCTTATTGCAAGCTCCGGAGCGGGACGCCGCGCGGCCTTACGCCCCCTCTTTGCGCGGACAGCATTTTTTGACTGCGCTGAAATTTGCTTTGAGACCATAAATACCTCGCGCGGATACTCGCAAAAGCATCCGCAGCATAAAACCGGATTGGAATCCTGCCGCCTGAAAGCGGGCTTTATTTATATTGTTTGTAAAGGAAGACCTAATTGATAATTAATTATCAATAAAATTTTATCAATAAAGGAAGCTTGTGTCAACAAGCTGTTAATTATCATTATCATACCATATCCGGTGGGCCTGTTTCTCCCTCTAAAGTGGAAAACCTATCTCTTTTTGTCATATTAGGCGGAGGGATATTTATCCCGAAGTCTCGGTATCTGTTTCTTTTTTCAGATTCTATAACTGAGGGATGAATGA
>JAIRLH010000137.1 GCA_031259485.1 Elusimicrobiota bacterium | reverse complement strand
CGACTATAAGGCATTGCATAAAATACGCTCTTAGTGCCTCCTCGTGCACTGTATCCGCGCCAATGCCTGCTCCTGCTGCTACTCCATCAACTCCTGTTTCTGAGGTTACGCCGCCGGCGATGGCGGCACCTGCTCCCGCGCCCGTTGTTGAACCCGAGCTGCCCAAGCAATACGAGGGTGAAGATTCCCATAACCGCAAGCTGCGTTTTATCCCCACGCTGGTAGACGCGCCTCTGGCGGCTGAGGGCAAACGCAAATTATCTGCGGAAAAGGCAGTGCTTATTATGTCCGACAACACAGCCCTCACAAAATCTTATGTTGACGCCTTCAAGCAGCAGGGCATAAGGACGTATGTTTTCACAACGCTTAAGACACGCGCCAAGAATACTACCATAGTCAACTGGGACAGTCTGGAGGAGACTACAGCCGCCTTCGCACAGTACTCGCAGGAAAACCCGGGCGATGTGCAGGGCATAGTTTATCTGCTTCCGTGCTCCATAAAAAAATTTGACAAGAAGATTAACCCTCACGCCGACCTTACCAAATTCTTAATGCCGCTGCTCATGGCGTGTAAGACCTTCGTCAAAGACCTCAAGGACAACCGCCCCGCAGCCGATACCTTCATGTCGGTAATTTTCAAGGTTGACGGCGCTTTTGCTTATAAAACCAAGGAGGCTATAAGCCCGACAATAGGTTCCGTCTGCGGTGCGGCCAACTGCTTCCGCAAGGATTTGTACGAGCTAAGCGGATGCCTCACAAAAATAATGGATTTTGAGCCCGAAGCCGAATCCGAATACATGGCCGAACGCACGCTGCATGAGCTCATCAAAGGCGACGACCGCTGCATGATAAGCTGGTACAAAGGCGCGCGCCGCACGGTATTTGCGCTGCCGCGGCAGCTTGATATGTCCAAAAAACATATGGACTTGCGCGGCAAAACCATAGCCTTCACGGGTGCGGGCAGGGGCCTTGGCGCCATGCTTTCGCAGAAAATCGCCGCGCAGTACCAAAGCCGCATACTGATACTAGATATTATTGAACTTAACGAAAAAGCTTCCTACTGGGCCACGCTTAACGAGGCCGAGCTCAAGGAACTCAAAAATAAACTCTGGGAGCAGCTTAAGGCCGATACGACGCGGCGCGCCACCCCCGTGCTGCTTGAGCGCGCCTACGGCAAAATAACCGACGCAATTACCCTCTATAAAAATATGCAGAAAATAAAGGCGCTGGGCGGGGAGGCCGAGTATTATCAGTGCGACGTTACAAACGGCAGCATGATGAAGGACGTCGTAACCAAAATAAAAACCAAATACGGAAAAGTCGACGGGCTTATACACTTTGCCGGTATAGAAAAGTCGCGCCTGCTTACCGATAAAACGCCCGAAGAATATTACAGAACCTTTGATATAAAAGCAACTTCGGCCGGCGCGTTTGTCGCTTTAAATCTGGTTAAGGAGAGCGGATTTTACGCTTTTGCCTCGTCCATCGCGGGTAAGTACGGCAATCTGGGCCAAAGCGATTATGCCAGCGCGAACGACTTCCTCGCCAAGCTGTGCATAAGCCTGCAAAACCAGGGCGCGCGCGCAGTAAGCGTGGATATGAGCGCTTACAGCTCCGTCGGTATGGGCGTGCGCGGCGGCGTTTTTGAGTTTCTTACAAGCCAGGGCCTTAAATTCGTCGATCCGCACGACGGTATGCAGATTTTCCTTGACGAAATCGTTTACGGGCGCGTACCGGAAATCGTACTGACGGACGATCTCGGCCGGCTGGACTGGGACCGCCAAGTCCGCGTAGGAGATGATTTTATTAAAGAAGAACCATCGCCCGACGGCGTTTTGCTTACCGGCGGCGGCGAGCCTGTAGCAGGCGCCGGCCGCGCGCCTCAAGCGCAGGAAGACGATAGCTCAAACGCTCCGCAAACGCCGGCCGCGCCAACAACGCCGGCCGCGCCCACGGCTTCGCGCCAGCACGGCGGCGAAATCGCCCGCGCGGAGGAGGGGCAGGATAATTTCTTCTTGGGCGAGATAAAGAATCTGGAAAAGGGCGCGCAATTATATGCCGAAAATACTTTTGACGCGCGGTATCCCTTCCTCTTTGACCATGCCATAGAAGGCACGCCCTACGTGCCCGGCGTAATGGGCATTGAGACTTTTATGGAGGCCGCATCCGCGCTGACCGGCGCAGTCCCGCAGGGGCTGGAGGACGTCCACTTTTACCTGCCGATAAAACTTTTGCGCCGCAATCCGCAGACGGTGCGCATCAAAGCCCGCGCGGAAAATGGCCATATTAACATGGAAATAGAATCCGATTTCATTAACAGCAAAGGCATAAAAATGGGCAATACGCGCAGGCACTTTACCTCTCGCGTTTTGGGCAGTTTTGAAAGCAAATGGAATAATTACAAAACAAAGGTTGACATTGGCGGAGCCTATGCCGTAAGCAAAGAAACCATTTATTCCAAATACTTTCACGGACCGAGCTTCCAGGTGCTGGACGGGATTTTGAAGATAGACGATAATGCCGTGCTGGGCGTTTACAAAACGCCGGCTTCGGTTTTGTTCCACGACGGGCCCAAGCGGCTCATCGCTTATCCAATGCTGATAGAGGCGGCCTTTCAGACCTGCGGTTACCGCGATTTGGCGGTTGACAACCGTATGACGCTGCCCGATTCAATAGGCAAACTGGCGATATTCGGCAAAGGTCCCGCGCCGCAGAAATTATATCTGCTCGGCGTTTTCACGGGACAGAATATCGAAGGCAAAAGCGTTTACGACGCTTTTGTGTTTGACGAGAAAGGCAAACTCTGGGCTGAGCTCGGCGATTACCAGATGATAGGGCAGTAATTTATTTCGCTGTTGTATGAAAAAAATATGAATAAGCATCCCCCGGCTTCGCCGGGGGTTTTTATCTTACGGGCATAGCCACGCCAATAGTACTCTCAACTATCTGCCACGAGCACACATTACGCCCTCAGCTTATCCGTATTGAAAAACAACTCTTCACTTTATTTGTCTTCTTTCAGCCACTTCTTCCTGAAAAGTTTTCTGGTTCGCTTTTTCGGGATAAAACAGCAAATCAGCCTGACTAACGGCTCCGGAATTTTTGCCGCCTGACATCTGTCAAAAAGTTCATCGGCGATTTTGTCTTTTTCAATATTATTTAAACTAAATTCCGGCTGGGAAACATCGGGCAAAAGGACGCCTCGCCCTGAAAATATTTTCA
>JAIRLH010000119.1 GCA_031259485.1 Elusimicrobiota bacterium | reverse complement strand
CCGGTAAAAGCAAAATAAAAGGGGCAATCCGTGCCTGAATTCTCTCGCACCATAACAGTGGCCCAGCTGCTTGAGACAAAAGGCAAAGACCTGAGCCTTGAAGTCTTTTGCGGCGGGCGCTATCTTGCGCGCGAAATCACGCGTCCCAGCCTCAACCGCCCGGGTCTCGCCCTTGACGGACATCTGGAAAATTACAGGGCTGAGATTGTCCAAATTATCGGCCGAGGGGAATATGCTTTTTGCGCCAATCTGCCGCAGCCCAAACTTAAGGCCAATTTCCGTAAAATGCTTTCCCCGGGCACGGTGCCCTGCGTAATTGTAACGGCCGGCATGAAAGTCTTGCCCGGCATTTGCGCCGCGTGCAGGGAGATGAAAGTCCCCCTGCTTTCAACCAGCTTGGACACCGCTACTTTCGTCTCCGAGCTTATCGCTTATCTGGACGACTGCCTTTCCCCGCGCACGCACGTGCACGGCGTATTGGTCAAAGTGTCGGGCTTGGGTATTTTGATACGAGGCGACGCCGGCATAGGCAAAAGCGAATGCGCGCTTGAGCTTATAAAACGCGGGCATATTATGGTTGCTGACGACGTTGTGGAAATACGCCGCCGCCGCGGCGGCCGGCTGGTGGGCAGCTGCCCGTCTATGCTCAAACATTATATGGAAGTGCGCGGACTGGGCATACTTGATGTGGAGATGCTTTTTGGCGTGGGCTCCTCCATGGACAGTTCCGAGGTTGAGATGGAGGTTAATTTAATAACACCATCCGACGGTTTTATAGACCGCCTCGGCATGGACCAGCAGACAACCCATATACTGGACGCGGAAATCAGTTCCCTCACAATACCGGTTACGCCCGGGCGCAACCTTGCCGTGCTTATAGAGGTGGCCGCGCTTAACCATCGCCTTAAAGGCCAGGGTATAATAACGGCCAAAGAATTCAACAGGAAGCTGATGTCCAAGATGAAAGAGAAAAATGGAAAATAAAAAAGGCAAGTTTTTTATTATAACGGGCATATCGGGCGCGGGCAAAACGCAGGCGCTGAAGATTTTTGGCGACTTTGGATTTTACTGCGTTGACAATCTGCCGCTGGCGTTGTTTAAAGATTTCGCCAAATATGTAAAAACGCGCGGCAGTCTTGAAAATATTGCGCTGGGTATAGACATCCGCGAGGGTGAAAGCATCAAAGATCTGCCGCGTCTTATACAGGATATGGCCAACGAAGGCTTTACGCCGCGCCTGCTGTTCCTTGACGCGGCGGAAGAAGTGCTTGTGCGCCGCTTCTCCGAGACCAAGCACAAACATCCGCTGGCCGAGCAGCTGCTTACCGCTCTCTCACGCGAGCGCGCCGCTCTGCGCCCGATACGCGAGGCGGCGGACGAGGAAATAAATACCAGCTACCTCACGCTGGGCGAGCTTAAGGAAAAAATTTCAAAACTGCTGGAAATTACTTCTTCGGAAGAAATGAGCATTTCCGTAATTTCCTTCGGATACAAAAATGGCCTGCCTCTGGAAGCTGATTTGGTGATGGACGTGCGCTTTCTCAAAAATCCCTATTATAAGCCGCAATTCCGCGATAAAACCGGCCTTGACTCCGAAGTGGCGGATTTTATCCGCAATTCCCCCGACGCCGAGGATTTTTTAAAGAAATTTACCGACTTGGTTTTGTACCTTATACCCAAATATATAAAAGAGGGCAAATCTTACCTGAGCATAGCCGTGGGTTGCAGCGGCGGGCGGCACAGGAGCGTATTTATCGCGCATAATCTGGCCGCGAATTTGAGAAATAAAGGCTTTAAGGCGGGCGAGTTTCACCGCGACGTCAAAATAGAAAAGAAGGAAGTATGGTAAAAATAATCCTTATCGCGCACGGCGATATGGCGCGCTCCATGCTGGAAACGGCATCTAAAATTTACCCTTTTGACATAAACGGCGTTGACGTTTTTACCGTGAGCGGCAAAGTTGATTTGCAACAGCTGAGCGGCGAAATAAAACAGAAGGTTGACCCGCTGGGCACGCTGATAATGGTGGATGTTTTCGGCGGTACGGCATGCAATGTTCCGGCAACGGCCACGCAGGGCATGGGGAATGTAAACGTGGTATGCGGGCTTAATCTGAATATGCTGCTTTCCGCGCTGAACAACAGGGATACTTTAACCGCCGCGGAGCTCGCGGGCAAAGTGCTGGAAGACGGCGTAAAAAGCATGCTGAACGCAACGGAAAAACTCAAATGACCGCGGGCAATGTATGGCTATAATCATGACGCGCGTTGACAACAGGCTTATTCACGGGCAGGTTGTGGAAGGCTGGCTGCCCGCGCTTAAAGCGCAGGAAGTCGTGCTTGTATGCGCGCAAAGCTCCGACGGAGCTTTTGCAAGGAAGATGTGGCGCATGGCCCTGCCGGCGCAGTACGGGCTGGCCGTCATGCAGGCCGCGCGCGCCGCGCAGTATTTACAGCTGCCGTCGCCGCTGCGGCAGTTTGTGCTGGCGGAAGATTTAAATGAACTTAAAGCAATTATTGACGGCGGTTTCGCGCCGGCCCAGGTAAACATAGGCAATACGCGCTATGAATCCGGCAAAAAAGAAATTTCCGCCGGAGTTTACCTCAGCGCGCGGGAAGAGGATTTTGTGCAGGATTTAAAGGCGCGCGGCGTAAAGCTGGATTTGCGGGCGCTGCCGTCTTCCGTACCCATCGGGAGGCTGTTTTGATATGACCGAGCTGCTTCTTTTCGGCGCGTTGCTCGCGCTGCTTGAGATGGATACAACCTATATCGGCCAGTTTCTGTTCTCAAGGCCGCTGGTTGTGGGCGGCGTTTTCGGTTTTCTCACGGGGGATTTCCTGCTCGGTTTGCAGCTCGGTTTATTTACTGAACTTCTTTACCTTGATTTTATCCCCATAGGCGGCGTGGTGCCTCCCAGCGGGGCTATAAGCGCGGGTATGGGCGTGCTGTCGGTTTATTTCTTCGCCGTACCAGTTTATTTCGCGTTTTTCGTCGGTATTGTGTTCGGCGTGGTATTCTCTTTTATAGAAAGACATATAAGACGATGGCGCGTCGCGGTTTTGCAAAGCGCGGAGAAGGAAATTATTGACGGCCGCCTGTCCGCCGCGCAGATTATCGTCAAAAGCCTTATTTTACAGTATCTCAGCGTTTTTGCTTTTGTGCTGGTTATGCTTACGGCCGCCGGCCCGCTGCTGGCTTTTATAAGCCTGGGCCTGCCGGAGAAAGTGCACATAGCTTTTAAATTTTCTTATTTCATCGCGCCGTGGATGGGCCTGGCGGCTTTGTTTATCTCTTTCAGCACCAAGCCCAAAACGGATTAAATTATGAAAATTCTTTTAAGCGTTTTTTTACGGTCTTATCTTCTACAGGGCTTCTGGAATTACGCCCAGATGCAGAATATCGGCGCGCTTTTCGCGTTGACGCCCGCGCTTAAGTATATTTATAAAAAGGACGCGGAAGGCCTGCGCCACGCCGTGGCGCGCAACGTGGAAGCCTTTAACACCAATCCGGTGCTGAGCACTTACAGCCTAGGCGCGCTGATAGGGCAGGAGCGTAAAATCTCCGCAACGCCCATTGTATCCGCGCCTTCGCTTTCGGCGGCGCCGTCGCGGCAGGATGAAGAGCGTGAATACCGCATAATCCGCGCCGGCACGGCAAATACCGCCGCCTCGCTGGGGGACAGGCTCTTCTGGGCCACTTTAAAACCGCTTTCGCTGGTTTTGTGCCTTACTATTTTATTCGGCGCACAGGTACAGATATTGCACGAGGACATGCCTTCGGGCGGAGCGGTTTTTGAGGCCGCGCTGGCCGTAATCGCCTCACTGCTGCTGTATAATGTGCCCGCAACCGCCGCGCGCATTAAAGGTCTTGCCGACAGCTTCCGCGGCACGGAGGATGATTTTTACGGCCTTATAAAAATCAACTGGAACAAAATAATTTACTTCCTCAAAACGCTTGGCCAAGTATTTACTGTTTTTGTTATTTTCTGCGGGCTGTACCTGCGCTTCAGCGGCGAATCAGTCAACGTTGACCTTGCCGCAAGATTTGCCCTTTGCGCGGCTTTTGTGGTTTTAAGCGTATTTATGAAGAAGCTGAATATACCGAATATGTTTTTATATCTTGGGGCGACGGCGTTTTTTACCGCCGCATCCCTGCTGGCCTGAGGGGGGCTGGAGTGATAAAAGAAGATATTGAAATAAAAAATAAACTGGGCATACACGCGCGGCCGGCCGCGCTGCTCGCGCAGGAGGCGGGCAGGTATAAGAGCGATATTCTCATCGCAAAGGACGGCATGGAAATCAATGCCAAAAGCATAATGGGCATAATGATGCTCGCGGCGGAGCGCGGGGCAAAAATCAGCCTCAGCGTGCGCGGCCCGGACGAGGAACAGGCCTTCCTGGCCCTTAAAGCCGTGATTAAAAAAATTTGCGAGGAGGAGCTCGGTTATTAAATGGATATATTAAAAGGCATACCGGCAAGCCCGGGCATAGCCATAGGCCCCGCCTATATAGTTGAGCACGACGGCGTTTACGCGGAGAGGAAGGAAATTCCGACCGCGGCCGTCGCGCAGGAAGTGCGCCGCTTCCAAACCGCGGTGGCGCGCACGCTAGACGATTTGGATAAAGGCGAAATTAAAGTGCGTGAGCTTTTCGGCGAAAATTACGCCCAGCTTATGGAGGCGCATAAGCTGATACTCAAAGACCCCATGCTTACCGAAGGCGTCGTCAAAAAAATAGAGACGGAGCATATCTGCGCCGAAACCGCTTTATACGCCGCGGTGCGCGAAATCAGCGCGGGCTTTGAAAATATCAAGGACGAGTTCTTCCGCGAGCGTAAATTTGACGTGGCCGACGTGGCCAAGCGCGTCTTTGAAAACCTTACCGAAAAGCGGCATAATAAATTCGCGGGCATTAAGGAGCCTTCTATAGTAATAGCGCATAATTTATATCCTTCGGACACCTTCCGCCTCAAAAGCAAAAAAGTGCTGGGTTTTGCCACGGATATCGGCGGCAAAACCAGCCACACGGCCCTGCTTGCTCAAAGTATGCAGATGCCGGCCGTGGTGGGGCTTTCTAACGCGGCTGCGCAAATCCGCGCCGGCGATATTCTGGTTTTGGACGGCCAGAGCGGCGCGCTTATCATAAACCCCGACGACGCGACTTTGGAGATTTACAAAAAATATCAGGGAGATTTTGCCAAGGCTGAGCAGTCTTTAAAAGACATCAGCAATCTGCCGAATATAACCAAAGACGGGCATAAAGTGCTGCTTTACATCAATTACGACCCGCGGCGCGATACCAAAGAATGGGATACTTTCCACTCCGAGGGTCTGGGTCTGTTGCGCACTGAATTTATTTTTATGGACAGGCCGGAGCCCCCCACGGAAGAAGAACAGTTTGCGGTTTACAAAAAAGCTGTGCAGCGCTTTGGCGTGCGGCCCGTCACAATACGTCTGGCCGACCTTGGCGGCGATAAAGCGGCGGATTTCGGCCTCGCGCGTACCGAGACGGAGGATAACCCGTTTATGGGCTGCCGCGGGATACGCTTATTCCTCAAATATCCGGAGCTTATGAAAACCCAAATGCGCGCGATTATCCGCGCAGCCGCCGCCTCGCACGGGCAGGTAAACCTTATGGTGCCCATGGTTTCCGGCTCGGGGGAGCTTGCCGAAGTGCGTAAAGTTTTCGGCGAAGTTCTGGCAGATATGCGGGCCAGAGGCGCGCAGCCCGCGCTGCCCATACAAATCGGCGCGATGATAGAAGTGCCCTCAGCCGCGCTCACCATGGACGCGGTGCTGCCGGAGGCGGATTTTGTTTCTATCGGCACAAATGATTTAATACAGTATATTTTGGCGGTGGACAGGGTCAACCAGGAAGTGGCGGATTTATACGATCCTTACCACCCCGCCGTGCTGCGCACCATAAATTCCGTGGTGCAGGCAGCGCGAAAAAAAGGCCGGCCGGTAAGCGTCTGCGGCGAAATGGCCTCCGACCCTGAGATGGTGCCTTTCCTCATAGGCGCGGGTGTAGACATCCTTTCCGTCACGCCCAGAATGTTTTTGAGGATAAAAAACACTTTAAGAAATTTAAACTTTAAAGACTGCGCCAATCTCGCCCAGGCGGCGATACTTTTGACAAGTTCCGAAGAGATAAAAAAACTTAAAGAGAATTATAAAACGGACGAAGACAATTCATAATTACGCTTTCATAAAGCTGATCGGAATTATTTTAATAAGTAATAATTGCCGCCGCCAAAAGCAGGATCAACAGTGCCCATCAGTTCGCATATGTCACGGGCATTTTGATTCTTTTCACCGGATAACTGACACCATCTTTTGCCTTTAACAGTACTAGCACTGTGTACGTCAGTATGAAATTCAAAAGTAGGATGATCAAAATTACCAATTATGGCGGCGCATGTTCTCTTATCAAAACAATAATAGGAATAGTTTGAGCCTCTATCTTTGCCGAACATATTTTTTTCCAGTTTTTGCGGAGGAACTGTTATTGATAAATCCTCAATATTATCAGTATATTCCCCGTGTATCAAGAAATATTCTTCCTGTCCTTTAAGTATTGCGTTAAGCATTGTTATGGCTTCAGAGGCGCGGCTTCTGCGCACGGCTTTATAATACTGCGGCAAAGCAATGGCTGCCAAAATACCGATTATTAAAACAACAACCAGTAATTCAATTAGAGTAAAAGCGTTTTTGTTGCTATGCATGGCGATATCCTCGTTGATTTAAAAATAAACATCTATTTTTTATACTAAATAGAGAAAAGTTTTACAAGCCCTTTTGCATTACCTGCATTATTAACATAGAATTAAGGATTTTGCTTCTGCGGCTCATCAGAAAAAGGTTCAAGTTCCAAATCCGCGCCTTTGGCGCGCAGGGCTTCCACCTTGAATTTGATTTCTTTGAGCTTGAGCGAAAGTTGTTTTGAAAGTTCCGTACCTTCTTCAAACAGTATGGCCGCATCGTCAAGGTTCAGGCTTTCGCCGTCTAAGATATTTACAATCTCCTCCAGCCGCGCGAGCTTTGCTTCAAATGTGTTTTGTTTTGTCATAAAGTTTCCACCTCAAATAAATCTTGCGATGTTTCCACGGTTAATTTTTCGCCTTTATGCGCTGTACGCGCTATTTTGCCGTCGTCCAGCCGGCGCACTATGGCATACCCGCGTTTGAGCACCGCCGCCGGCCCCAGTGCGGCCAGCCGTCTGGCCAATGCTTCTAAATCCGTCTGCGCGTGTTTGATGTGCAGCGCGGTGTTCTTTTGCAGTTTTTCTGCGATATCGTCCAGCCTTTGTTCAACCGGCTCAAAAATTACGCGCGGCTCGCGCAGCACTTTATGGCGTGCGGCGTTAAAAAATCGCGCGGCAAGCCTTTCGTATTTCAGCGCTATGCCCTGCGACAGCATTTTGTTTAACTGCTCGATATTGCGCAGCGTATTCTGCGCGCTTTCAGCCACCATTTCCGCCGCGGCGGAAGGCGTTGGCGCGCGCAGCGATGCGGCAAAATCTGTAAGAGTGAAATCGGTTTCATGCCCGACACAGGAGATTATCGGCACCGCGCTGGCCGCCACCGCGCGCACAACAATTTCTTCGTTAAAACTCCACAAATCCTCTATGCTGCCGCCGCCGCGGCCCAGCAGAATTACATCAATGGCGGGGTTGAGTTTGTTCAGGTTTTTTATCGCTTCGCAAATCTGTTCTCTGCTGCCTTCGCCCTGCACCAGAACAGGGGCGATAATAATTTCCAGATTGCGGCCGCGCCTGCGCAGGACCGAAAGAATATCGCGCACGGCCGCGCCCGCGGGGGAAGTTATCACGCCGATACGCCGCGGAAATTTGGGCAGAGGCTTTTTGCGCTCTTCGTCAAAAAGTCCTTCGGCGGTAAGTTTGGCTTTAAGTTTCTCAAATTCCAAATAAAGGTTGCCGCGCGTGCGCACCGATACGGATTTTACTATTATCTGATACCGTCCGCTTTTGATATAGCAGGAAAGGTCGCCGTTGGCCAAAACTAAATCGCCCTCTTTGAGCTGCGCTCCGCGCGCATAGCCTTTGAACATCACGGCGGAAATCAGCGCGCCGCCGTCCTTGAGGTCAAAATAAACGTGTCCGCTGGCCGCGGTTTTGAGATTAGAAATTTCCCCCTCCACGCTGACGCCGGCAAGCACTCCTTCCAGCATTTCTTTAATGATAAGGCTGATTTCGCTTACGCTGAAAATTTTTTCTTTATCAAATGGCGGCGGGGCGGTCATTTTTTGTTTTTCTCTCTGTTTTTATATTGAGGAATTTAACGGCAACGGCATGGTGCAAAATTTTAAATTCCGCTTTGTCTTCAATTCTCATTTATAAAGGGATGCCAGGCATAGCCTGACAGGGTATTTGCCGTTATTTTTTCCGCAATTGCTGCTGGCGGTCTTTTATGGCGCGCTCGCGGCCCTGTTCCGTCGGCTTGTAAAATTTCTTGGGCTGGGGCATATACTCCTGCTCCACATAGTGGTTGGGGAAATCATGCGCGTATTTATAGCCCTCGTTCTTCATGCCGCCGCGCAGATGGGCGGGCACGTCCCGCCGCGGGCCGTTGCGGACTTCGTCCAAAGCCGCGTTTATGGCCAGATAGGCCGCGTTGGATTTGGGCGCGCAAGCCACATATACCGCCGCTTCGGCGAGCGGTATACGCACTTCTGGCATGCCCAGCACTTCCGCGCTTTTGAAAGCCCCCTCCGCCAGCAGTAATGCCGAAGGCTCCGCCAGCCCTACATCCTCTGCCGCGCAGATAAAAATACGCCGCGCAATAAAGCGCGGGTCTTCGCCTGATTCCAGCATGCGCGCGAGCCAGTAAACGGCGGCGTCAGGGTCGCTGCCTCTCATGGATTTGATGAAGGCGGATATTATGTCATAATGCTCGTCGCCCTTTTTATCGTAATTCAGGTGGCGTTTTTGTATGCATTCTTTGGCGATTTCCAGAGTGATTTTTTTCGGCCCGCCATCATAAGGCGTGGTAATCGCCGCGAGCTCCAAAGCGTTTAAAAGCCGCCGCGCGTCGCCGTTGGCCTGGGTTATCAGAAAGTCCTCCGCCTGCGAAGTGATTTCAAAATTTTCCGCGGCGGCGGCTCGCTTGACGATTTTCTCCAAATCCTTACGCGCGAGCGGTTTGAATTCAAAAACGGAAAAGCGCGAAAGCAGCGCGTTATTGATGTAAAAATAAGGGTTTTCGGTCGTGAGGCCGATAAGAATTATCTGCCCGCTTTCAACGCTGGGCAGCAGCACGTCCTGCTGCGTTTTATTGAAGTGGTGGATTTCGTCAAGTATGAGCAAAGTGCGCTTCTCGCCGAAATTATTTTCTACGCGCAGGCGCGCGGTATCTATAACTTTTTTTAAATCGGCCACGCCGGCGGCGGCGGCGTTAAGTTCGCTCACGTGCGCTTTGGTGGAGCGCGCTATAAAGCGCGCCAGCGCGGTTTTGCCCACGCCCGGCGGGCCGTGAAACACGGCGGAGGCCACTTTATCCGCCTCTATTAGGCGGCGCAGCATTTTGCCCGCGCCCAGCACTTCCTGCTGGCCGGCAAAATCGTCCAGCGTCTGAGGGGCGAGGCGCGCCGCCAGCGGCATGGCCGCTGCGGCGTTCTTCACGCGCTGTGATTCAAAAAAATCTTCCATAAAATTTATTTTAACGGCAGACTGTTAAGCGCATGGGTTAATTTATCTATAGCCGCGTCAAGCTGCTTATTGTCTTCTTTGGTTTTATTGCCCGCGCTATTGGTTTTGCCGTAAGCCTGCGCGGCGTAATACATGGCCGCGTGCAGAAGGAGTTTGAAAGTATCAAAAGTATTCTTTTCGCGCGAAAGCTTTTCTATGCGCATTTCAACGTCGCGCGCTATGGCTTTGACTTCCAGCGGGCCTATGCCGTCAAACCAAACGTCGTCAATCTCTATGCGGCGCACTATGATGCTTACGGGTTCTTTGTCGGCGGCGTTCATTTTTCACCTATCTGCGGCGCGCTGGAGCGCGCTTCTGTCCTTTCAATTTCCTTGTCTATTTTAGCATACAATTTTTTGAGTATAGAGATAGTCAAATCCTTCCATTCCTTAAGGGCTTTTGCGGCTGCCTGCGCGCTTTCCATCACGCGCAGCGAAGACTCCAACGCGCGCACTTTTGCGCGCAGCACGATATTTTCCTGCTCCGTCTCCGCAAGGCGCGCGCAAATCTGGTCAACAAGCAAATGAAGCTGTTTATATTTATCGTCCATATTATCTTAACGCGGCGCCAAGCCGATTTTGCAGCGAACTTAACACCGTTTCAACCTGCGCGTTGATCTCTTTATCTGTAAGAGTGCGGTCAGGCGCGGAAAATTCAAAACGCAGCGTTATACTTTTTTTGTTCTCCGGCACTCCCGCGCCCTGGTATAAATCCACCAACGCGCATACGGCGGCGGGCGCGGCCTGCGCTATCACCGCGCGAACATTTTCAAATTTAACGGTCTTATCTATCAGCACGGACAAATCCCTGCGCGAGGACGGATAAATATTCACATCGCGCGCGGCTTTAAACTTCTGCGCGTCAAACTGACGTTCAAGCGGTTTTACGGCAAATTCAAAGGCCCACACATCGGTCTTTATGTCGTAAGCCTTTGCCGCCAGCGGATG
Organism: Elusimicrobiota bacterium; assembly: GCA_031259485.1. Lineage (GTDB taxonomy): Bacteria > Elusimicrobiota > Elusimicrobia > Elusimicrobiales > Elusimicrobiaceae > Proelusimicrobium. The sequence continues at coordinate 4,840 of JAIRLH010000119.1, read as the reverse complement.
GATTTTGCCCAAAACGCCGCAAATTTTACCTTCAATAATTATATCCATGCAGATTTTGGGGTGCATGAAAACCGGCGCGTTTGCGCTGGATTTAAGCGCGATATTTCCAAAACCTTCAAGCAGAAATTCAACCGCGCCTTTGATATAGTAAAAATCAACCGGATTCTGCGCCGCGCCGAAGAATTTGGTCCGCGGCGTAAGGCCCGTCGCCGCGCCGGCTATCGTACAGCTTTCTTGCGGATAACCTTTATGCAGCGCGAAGGTTTTGCCGTATTCAAATAAAGATAAATCTGCGCGGCTCTGGCGCTGGTTGTATTCAATATTTTTAAGCAGCGAAACAAGCAGCGCGGGACGCATGAATTGCATACCCTCGGCAAGCGGGTTTTTTATTTCGGGCGTGTTTTTTGCGTCAAAGCCAAAAGTATTTATATCTTTGAGCGAGACAAAATCAAAATTCCTGCACTCAAAAAACCCGAGGGATACTAAATTGCCGGCCAGCCTTTCGCCGATGTCAACGCTTTTTGGGTTTTCGGCAAAGTAAAGCGCGGCCTGCGTGGAGCGGATTTCGCCGGCCGCTAAATTATCAAGGCCGTTGTATCGGGCGGCTTCCTCAGCCAAATCCCATTTATGAGTCAAGTCGCGCCGGTAGGAAGGCGCGGTAAAAACCCAGTTATCGCCCTGTATTTCAAATTTAGCGGCAAGCTGCGTGAAAATTTGTTTAAGCCGCTCCTCGCCGATGTCCATGCCTAGGATTTTTGCAATATCCGCGGGCTTAAAATTAATCACGGCCGGATGGTATTTCGCGGGATAGACATCGTTGACCTGCGAGATTTCACCCCCGCAGATTTCAGTTATAAGTTTAGTAGCCAGCTCCATTGCTTTTGCGCAGCTTTCAATGTCAACGCCGCGCTCAAATCTCTGCGAGGCCTCGGTGGAAATCCCAATCTTTTTTGCGGTCTTATTTATCGCGGGCGGCCAGAACCATGCCGCTTCAAGGAAAACGTTTTTGGTGTCCTGGCCGATACTGTCCGCGCGGCCGCCCAGCACGCCGGCCAGCGCAACCGGTTTTTTGCCGTCCGCAATCACAAGCGTTTGCGCGGTTAAAACTCGGTTAATGCCGTCAAGGCCCGTAAAAGCTTCTCCCTCGGCGGCCCAGCGCACGTTGATTTCACCCGATTCCAGCCTGTCGGCGTCAAATGCGTGCAGCGGGTGACCGATGTCGTAAAGAATATAATTCGTAATATCCACCAAAGCGTTTTTTGGATTTACGCCCATTGCGGCAAGCCGCTCGCTCAGCCATGGCGGACTTTGCGTGTTTTTGACGTTTTTGATGGTGCGGCCTATATAGCGCGCGCAGCCTTCCGGCCCCGCTTCAAGGTTGATTTTTAACGTCGGGCCGCTACCCTGCCGCGCCTTATAATCCGGCTGCTTAAGCGGCAGGTTCAACAAAATACCAAGTTCCCGCGCGACGCCCAGGTGCGAAAGCAAATCCGGCCGGTTGGACGGGATTTCCAAATCAAAAACAATATCCGCGCGGCCGTAAAGCGCGGCAATGTCCTGCCCTACAGGCGTATTTTTATCCAGCACCATTATGCCTTTCTGGCGAGTGTTCGTAAGGCCCAGCTCGTCGCTGGAGCATATCATGCCCTTGCTCACCACTCCTCGGATTTCTGCCGCTTCAAGTTTGTTTTTGCCAAGCCGCGCTCCCGCGCGGGCAAGCGGAACAATATCGCCCTGCACAAGATTTTTTGCGCCGCAGACTACGCACCGCTGTCCGTCTTTTGTGGCAAGCGTGACGAGCGAAAGTTTATCCGCGTTCGGGTGCCGCTCTATCTTTTCTATGCGCGCGGCGTGCACGCCCTCAAAATCCGCGCCCGTATTTTTAATCTCGGCAGTCTCTATGCCGAGCGCGGTAAACTTTTTTTCCAGCTCCGCCGCGCAAAGGTTAAGGTCAAGATAATCTTTAAGCCACGAGTAAAGTATTTTCATTAAAACTGCTCCAGTACGCGGGCATCGTTTTCGTAGAATGCTCTGATGTCTTTGATGTTGAGCGAGAACATGGCCAATCTCTCCATACCCATGCCGAAGGCGTAGCCGCTGTATTCTTCCGGGTCTATGCCGCAGTTGCGCAGCACGTTGGGGTGCACTATGCCGGCGCCGAGCATTTCTTTCCACCCCGTTCCTTTGCAGACGCCGCACGCCGCGTTTTGGCCCGCGCAGAAAACGCAGCTTACGTCAACCTCAACGCTGGGCTCGGTAAACGGGAAGAACGACGGACGGAAGCGCACCTGAGCGCCTTTACCGAACAGACCCTGCATGAAAACGGTCAAATCCCGCTTTAAATCGGCCAGGCTTATGTTTTTATCAACATATAGGCCTTCAATTTGGTGAAAAACCGGCGAGTGAGTGGCGTCAATGGAATCGCTCCTGTAAACGCGCCCGGGCGCGATTATGCGTATCGGCGGATTTTGCTTTTTCATTGTGCGCACCTGCACGCCCGAAGTATGCGTTCGCAGCACAAAATCCTGTTTTTGCGTATTTTTTATAAAAAAAGTATCCTGTACGTCGCGCGCGGGATGGTTTTTAGGAATATTAAGGAGGTCAAAATTATGCTCCTCGTCCTCTATAAAAGGCCCGTCGGCCCACACAAAACCCATGCGGGCCAGGATATCCGTCATGCGCTTCTGCGCGACGGAAAGCGGGTGCCTGCGGCCTTTGTCAAAAGTCCGCGCGGGCAGGGTTAAATCCATATCGGTTTTGGAGAGTTCCGCATTAATCTGCGCGGTTTCCAGCGCGCTTTGGCGCGCTTCAAAAGCGGCGGTAAGTTTGTTTTTTAAATCATTGCTTAAAGGACCGAATATTTTTTTGTCCTCCAGCGGCATGTCTTTGAGGTTTTTAAGCAGCTCCGTCAAAGCGCCTTTGCGCCCCAGAACAGCCACCTGCAAATCCTGTAATGCCGCGCTGTCAGCGCAGGCCGCGATTTTTTGGGAATATTCAGTATCGAGCTTTTCCAATTTTGTTTTGAGTTCTTCTGTCATATATTAAGATTATAGAAAATTCGGATAAAAATATCCTTATCTGTAAAACAAACAATCCCCGCATAGACTGCGGGGAGTTTCTATATATGAAGCACTGTTATTATCCGTACAGAACGATCTTTATAACGGCGTTGCATTAAGATTATCAAATATGCAGCCGTATTGGCCAGACCCCCATAGTCTTATGACATTATTATGCCCACAAATTGCTTTACATAAATTTTGCGCCGCACTGTTTGTTTCAGAGGTATCTTCTGTCCAACACGCCAAGCCGCGTTTCCACATAGAATCCGCCCTATCTAATACTTTTGAAATAAATATATGGTTCTTTCTATAAGGGAAGAAGAATGTCAAATAAATATTTTCATAATATCTAAATTTTAAGCCATTAGGCAAAGGACTTGGAAAAGTTATATCTATCAAAGGATTGAAGGTATCAATATCCTCTATTCTTGAGTCAGGATATTTACCGTTAATAAGATAATATCTTTCAAGAGCAGAAGCGGCGGCATTAGTCAAAACAATGGCTTGAGAAACTTTTGCTTTTCCTGCGGCTTTATGATACTGCGGCAGAGCAATGGCGGCAAGTATTGCGATGATTAAAACTACCACCAATAATTCAATTAACGTAACTCCTTTTGCATTTTTCATAGTTTGCACCTCGTTGTTTTTTTATAAAGAATGACACCTTCAAACAAAAACGGCCATCATATTTGAGCCATTCGTGGTAACTCAAAATATAACAGCCGTAGTTTCCCGTCCTTACGGACGGGAAACATTCAGCACAAAGCAAAAGGCTCATGACTTCCCTTCGCTTTGTGCTTGATAACGAGCTGTTTTTGGACCACGAATGTGCTTTTGGTATCCCAAAAGCTGTTTTAGCCCTGTTAAGGCAAAACACCCAAAAACGCATTTAAATTTTTATAAGCCTTTGAAGCTTACATATAACGACCTTTTGATCCTTAATTCTACCGCTTATTTTTATTATAGCACAAATTTGTTATATTTTTATTTTTCCCTTTCTCTTATTATTTAGATACTGTTATATAAAAAATAACTGAACCCGCAAAAGTTTTTATACAATATAATAAGATATTTTTATATATTCGCGGCAGCCAATGGCTTATGATAGAAATTAAAGACATAGAAAATAATTTGCAGGATATTTCATCGCGGCTTATAAACCTCGCTAAAATCTTAAATATTGAAAGTAAAAAGAACGAACTTTCCGCTAAAGAAGAACAAAGTTCCGCGCCTGATTTTTGGAATAATTCCCAAAAAGCCAAAGAAATTTCAAAACAAATTGACGCTTTAAAAACCGATATTGAAACCTATTCCTCGCTCAAACAAAACCTGGAAGACAATAAAACTTTGTTTGAACTTGCGCGCGAGCTAAACGACCAAAAAGAGTTTGAGAGCATTCAGACCGCGTTAACCGCGCTTGAGGGTGAGCTTAAAAAAATTGAATTTAAAACAAAACTTTCGCATCCTAATGATAAACTTAACGCGATAGTCAGTATACATGCCGGCGCGGGCGGCACGGAATCGTGCGACTGGGCCGACATGCTGCTGCGCATGTACACGCGCTGGGCGGAGCAGCATAATTTCAAAGTCACGATAACCGATATTTTAGCGGGCGAAGAAGCCGGAATAAAAAACATTACTTTGCAAATAGAGGGCCATTACGCCTACGGTTTTTTGAAAAGCGAAAACGGCGTTCATCGTCTGGTGCGCATATCGCCTTTTGACGCAAACGCGCGCAGGCATACCTCTTTTGCTTCTCTGGACGTTTTGCCGGATAT
>JAIRLH010000117.1 GCA_031259485.1 Elusimicrobiota bacterium | reverse complement strand
CTTTATCTCCGTGCCCCGCGTCAATGAGTATGCGCGCTTTGCGCGTTTTTTTGCCTGGCCGGTTATCCATCCGCGCGATTGAAGGCGGCAGTGTTTTCAGCACGGCCTTTGGCAGCGGTTTCGCGGCTGTCGCAGCCGCAGCGGCGGAAACGGGCTTGGCCGAAGGCGTTGAGAGAAAAGTTTCGGTTATATCCTCGGCCTCGTCGAGAACAGAAGGCTTGGGCGGCGCGGGCGCGGCAACAGCTGGGCTTTCGGCGCGGACGGCAACCCGGCCGTCTGATTTTTCTATTATTATTTTGCCGTCCGTAAGCGAGACAACGCAGCCAGAGGCCGCGGCTATCGAGCCCTGCGAAAAAAAACTCAGCGGAGCGTACAAATCCCCGCCGCGCATAAGCACGGGGGAGGAAAGCCGCTCGTTCTTTCCGTTGACGGCGGCAAACGCCAAATCCCTGCGCAGCACGCAGAAATAGCCGCCGCTGTTTTTAATATTCAACTGGCCGCTGCGGCCGAACCAGCTTGTCTGCATTTTGAGAAGTTTGGAAAGCGGACGGGCTTCAACATAAATACCCCCGTTTTCCCGCAATACTTTAATCGAGCCTTTGCTTTTGCCGAATATTTCTACCGGCGTCTTCTGCTGGGCAAAGCTGCATGATAAGAGAATCGTGGCAAGCGCGGTTAAGAGTATTTTTTTAAACATTTTCCGGGGGAGGCTCCTGCGGGGGCGGCGCGGTTGATTCGCCTGGCGCGGCGGGCGCGGCGGCCGGCGCGGCGTATTTTACATCGGTATCCGCCATCACGGCGTATTTATTATTGTTGAGCCACCTGCGGTGCTCTTTATATTCGGGGCAGTACTGCGCGACTGCGGCCCAGTACTCTTCCCCGTGGTTGAAGTGGATTAAATGCGCGAGCTCGTGCACGATAAGGTAATCAATAATAATTTTTGGCATTTTGATTATGCGGTAAGAAAAATTTAAATTATTCTTCTGGCTGCAGCTGGCCCACATGGTTTTTTGGTCTTTTATCGTGATATTATTGTACCGTACATTGAGTTTTTGCGCCCATTCCTGGACTTTTGGCGGCAGGATTTCATTGGCCTGCGCGCGCAGCCAGCCTTCGGCCAGCGTTGAGGCATTGTCAGTCTCGTTCTTTATTGTGATGATAAGGCGGTTGTTTTCAAGCGCGGCCGACGGTTTTTGCGCGGCGGGATTGAGGATAACTTCCGTCTCCAGCAAATCGCCCATGTAAAGCGTTTTGCCGTTTGACGCAGCTTGCGTTGCCGCAGCCGCGCCGGCCGGAGAGATAAAGACTTCCGGCAAATCGTTCCTCAACTTTTCTATAAAAAGTTTAACGTCGCTGATGGTGGTTTCAATATCAATTTCTGCCATAAATATATTTTATAAAAAAACATCGCCGGCGCGGCCTTATGCCGTATTTTTGACGTCATTGCAAGGACGCGTACAAAGGTCCGAAGCAATCCGGGATAAAATCAATGCCGTTTAAAATAAAGAAAAAACCTTTATTAATGCCGGATTGCCGCAGAGTTTACCCTGCGCGGGATTCTGCGAGCCGCGGCCGCAGAATGACAACAAGCCGCAGGATAATGACGGCCTATATATCGCCGCTTTTCACTTTGAACTGGCCGTTATAAAATTTATAGCGCCGCGCCGTGAATTTAAGGACGGAATAATCTCCCCCGTCTTTGCCGGCGGGGTAATACATTTTCCAGCTGTCGTCCCAAAAAGCGTCTTTTACAGCGGCGTCTTTAACTTCCCCTGCATCGCCCAGCAACAGAATGCCTTCAAAAGTACGCGCGTCGCAAAGATAAACGCTGGCCTTATTGTTTTTGGCAAGATGCGCGATTTTGGCGGAGCTTGTGTTGGTGATAAAATAAATCTCGTTCAGCGGCTGCTCAGCGAAGAAGCCCTGCAGATGCGGCGCGATTTCTTTATTGCGCAGATTGATCATTGCGCGGGTTTCAGGCATACCCGCGGGGTTCACGGTGCAAAGCTCCACAAATGAATTTTGCGAAAGAAGTTTCTGTAATTTTTGTTTCATAAGGCAAGTATAGCATTTTAGAATAAATCCCGTCCGTATTGCCAAAATTGGATTTATTTAGTATAAAAAATAAATGTTTATTTTTAACTCCACGAGGATATTGCCATGAAATCAAATAAAAAGGCTTTTACTCTAATTGAATTATTGGTCGTTGTTTTAATAATCGGCATTCTTGCCGCAATCGCATTGCCGCAGTATCAATTTGCGGTAATGAAAGCCCGTGCTGGCGAAGGGTTTATTTTGGGTAAAGCGGCCTATAATGCGCAAGAGAATTACACGTTTATAAGCGGCGGCGACTGGGCAACTTCTGCGGATATGCTTGATATTTCTTTTCCTTCGGCAAGTTTTAACAATGACAACGGTTATGCGAATATTGTCATGGATAATTTTGATATAAGCATGCGGCCGTCCGGAAAAACAATCTATGTGAGAAGTTTTGCCGGAAGGACAGCACAAAGCATTAGTTATGAATTGGTTTTTAGCAAAGGCCCCGTAAAATGCCGCGCTTGGCAAAAACGCTCGTCATTAGAAAAGGCGGAAAAGTTGTGTATCGCTTTAGGCGGCAAAAACCGTACAGTGGTTCACGCTACTGCCGTTGATTTTACTTTATAAATCCCACTCCCGCCCTGATCTCCCCCTCATAATGGAGAGGAAAAAGAAAAGGGAATAGGGAGGAAAATATAAAATCCCCGCGCATAAGCGCGGGGATTTCCTAAAAAACAACACAAACGCGCCGCGCCTACTCCAGCACTATTTTATAATCTTCCCACGAGATTTGCGGGTCGCTCTGCACCTTAATGCTGCGGTGTATGTTCTGCTCTATCACGCTTTGGCGCTGGCGTATATATTCGGCCAGCGAGGGATGCACCACCAGGCGCAGCGTGCCGCCCGGGCGGCCCTGCGTAAGGTTGTAAATTTCGCGCTGAATTTGTATGCGCATGCTCTCGTCGCTCAGCACGCGGCCGCTGCCGCGGCACTGCGGGCATTCTTCGGTAATCAGGCTGCCGGTGCTTTCTTTTTTACGCTCCCGCGTCATTTCCACGAGGCCGAGGCGCGTGATGGGCAGTATCCTTATTTTAGCCCTGTCGCGCTTGACGGCGTCGTTAAGCGCGTCTACCACTTTATGGCGGTTGGAGGCCTTTTTCATGTCAATAAAATCTATCACTATAATGCCGCCGATATTGCGCAGCCGCAGCTGGTGCGCCACGGCGTAGGCGGCTTCAATATTGGTTTGGGTGACGGTTTCCTCCTGCGATTTGTTGCCCGTGTATTTGCCGGTATTTACGTCTATAGCGCAGAGGGATTCCGCCTCCTGTATTATGATGCTGCCGCCGTTTTCAAGCGGCAGCTTTGTGCGGCGCAGCTTTTCAATTTCTTCTTCAATGTTAAAAGCCTCAAATATAGGCGTTTTGGCGGTATAAAGTTTTATCCTGTCCTTAAGCTCGGGCGAGATTTTGGAAACAAAATCCAAAACCTTCTCGTAATCCCTTTTATTGTCAAGCATGTAGAGCTTGACATTATCGCTCAGAATATCGCGCGACACCTGCAGCACGCCGTCCATATCCTCGTGCAAAATAGACGGCGCGGGCGCGCGTTCAAATTTGGTGATAATGGTTTTCCACTGGCGGTAGAGGTATTTGATTTCCTTTTCAAGCTCGTCTTCGCTGGCCTCCTCCGCCTCGGTGCGCACTATACAGCCCATGCATTCAAGATGTTTCGCGGCCAGACGCTGCACGGTTTCGTTGAGCCGCTCGCGCTTTTCGTCGTCTTCTATATTTTTTGACACGCCCACAAAATGCTGGTTGGGCGTAAGCACAAGATAGCGCCCCGGCAGCGTGACGTCCATAGTAACCTTCATGCCTTTGGTGCCTATGGCGTCTTTGACCACCTGCACCATAACCTCCTGCCCTTTATGCAGGATTTTATCTATGGACCGCTTATCGCCTTCAATAACATCCGAGATGTAAAGATAAGCGTTTTTTTCGTAGCCGATATTCAAAAACGCGCTTGATATGCCGGGAAGCACGTTTTCCACCACGGCTTTGTATATATTGCCGACTATGTTCAAAGAGCCTCTGCGCTCCCACATAAGCTCGGCAAGCGTGCCGTCTTCAAGTATGGCTATTCTTGTTTCTTCAAAAGAGGTGTTGACCAGCACCTCAACCTTCGGATTGTCTGAAATTCTGTTCATTAGATTTAATTCTCCTGCATCGCTTCCAGCGCGCCCGCCGCGTTTTGCCACAGCAGCGCGCGGCGCAATATCTGCGGCTCCCGCCCCTGTACTTCCAGACCCGGCAATATCGTCAACATCTTCCGCATGCCTATACTCCTGAGGGCGTCAAGCCTTATTATAATTTCCATGCCGCCGGCTATATCGCTTATATTATATATTGCCGGCCTTATGTTTTTAAACTCTCTTAAGCCGTTGGGATGGACTACCTCGTATTCTATCTTTTGGCTGTCTTTTATTTTTTCGGCGCCGCCTTTGACGCCGGTTATTATATACTTTGCAAAAACAGCCAGGTTTTCCACCGCGCTTATGGCGAAGGGGATTTCCCTTACGCTTTCCAGCTTAAACCCGCCAGTTATAAACGGGGCAAGTTTTAAATTTATCTCTTCCGCGCGAGCATATTCCGCAAGGCAGATATCCGCGTATTCACAATCGCTCGCTTCGTCGTCCGCCGCGGCGGGCCCGAGGCTGAACCTCGGCCGGCCATTGTTAAGAGCAAACCTAAGCCCGCTTGCGGGCAGCGCGTTGATAAACATATCGCGCATTTCACGCCGCGTTATGCCGGCGTTTTTGCTTAACCTGAGCCTGAATTTTAAAATACGCTCTTTATTAATCATACCATTTTTAAACCATCGTTAATCTGCGGCTGTAGACGGATTCCACCAGCCCGAAAGCCCACATGCTCGCCACCAGGTTGGAGCCGCCGTAAGAAATAAAAGGCAGCGGCACGCCCGCCACGGGCACAAAACCTATAAGCATGCCGAAGTTAACCGTCATATAAGTAAAAAATATCCCGAAAACCCCGCAACAGACCAAGCCGCCGTACCTGTCGCCCGCCATGCCCGCTACTGCCGCGGTGCGCCACAATAAAACCATATACAAAGCCAGCACGCACAGAGTGCCTAGCAGGCCCAGCTCCTCGCCGAGAACGGCCAAAATAAAATCGGTATGTTTCTCCGGTACAAAACCCAGTTTTGACTGCGTGCCAGAAAACAACCCCTTACCCGTGACGCCGCCAGCGCCCATTGCAATTCGCGCCTGCAGCACATTATAGCCCGCGCCTTTAGGGTCTGTTTCTGGCGATAAAAAGGCCTCTATCCTTTTACGCTGGTAATTTTTGAGATGCTTATTCACAAAAAAACCGCACCAGAAGCCCGATATCACCGCGCTCGCCATGATAAAAACAAATACCGCGGGCAGATACACGCGGAATTGTTTTAAGCCCTGCCATACAATCGCAAACGCCGCCAACACCGCCGCGCAGAAGCCCAGCGCGTAAACCCAGCTGTGCGCCGTGCGGCCAATGATATACATAAAGCCGCCGGCTTCCATGACCTCGGGACGCAAAGCGGTAAAAGTCCACAATATCGGGAATACGCCGGCCGCCAGCGCAAACGCGCCCAGAAGCGCGAAGTAAAACAAATTAACGCCGGCCGCGTAAAGCAATATAAGCAGCGCCGGCGCAGTGATAACGAGCGAAGAAAAATCCGGTTGCAGCATGATAAGCAAAAATGCCGGCGCAATGAGCATGCCAAACAAAACCAGAGTTTTAAAATCCCTTACATTCCTGCTGTTGCGCGTAAGGAAAGCGGCGGCGACCAAAACCAAAGCTATTCGGCAAATTTCTGCCGGCTGCACGGAAAAAGACCCCAGCCTGAACCATCCGCTGGTATTGCGCACGATCGCGCCCGCGAAAAGCACCGCGCCCAGAAGCGCGAGGATAAAAACATAAACCGCTTTCCACTGTTCGTTATAAATTTGGTAATTGAACAGCCAGCCGAATATAAAGGCCCCCGCCGCAAGCGGCACCGCGGAAATGTATTTATGTATTATTTCCCGCCCGAAGGACAGCCCGCCCGCGGCCGACAACACCACCAAAAAACCAGTGGCAATCAGTAAAACCAGCGCGGCCAGCAACATATAATCAAGCCTGCGCCTTTTTATTACCTGGCCCGATAATTTTATTATCATTTTATTTAATCCCATAGAAGGCTTTTATAACTTCGCGCGCCACAGGAGCGGCTGCGGATGCGCCGCCTTTGCCGTGCTCAACTAAAACGGCGATTGCAAAATCCGGCTCCTGTCCTTCGCGCGCGGAGAAGGCGACGAACCACCCGTGGTCATCGCCGTGCGGATTCTGCGCGGTGCCGGTTTTGCCGTAAACGTCCAAGCCTTTTATTTTGGCTGCGCGGCCGGTGGCATTATCAACAACGCCCTTTAAGGATTGGTGTATAAGCTCGTAAACGCCATCATTAAGTTTGGCTTCTGCAATCTGCTCAGGCTCGGCTTCAAAAGTATTTTTGCCGTCGGCATCCGTGATTTGTTCAATATAATAAGGCCGCCAGATTTTGCCTTTGTTTGCCAAAGTCGCGGCGAAGACGGCCATCTGCACGGGCGTTACAAGCAGCTCGCCCTGACCGATAGAGAGATTTAAAGTATCCCCGCCGAACCAGTAGGTTTTATTACGCGCGCGTTTGGCCGGCCCGTAAAGATTGCCGGATTTTTCAAAAGGCAAATCAATGCCGGTCTGCCGGCCGAAGCGGAACAGCCTTTCAATCTGCTCTATATGCGAAGCGCCGGTCTTAAGGCCCAGCGTATAAAAATAAGTATCGCAGGAGTGCGCCATGCCGTCCATAAAATCCATTTCCCCGTGGCGGTGCCAGCACTTAAATTCGCGCCCGTTCAGGATTATTTTGCCCGTGCAGTTCACCTTCTCGTGCACGTCAAGTCGGCCCGTCTGCGCGGCGGCTATGGCCGTAATTATCTTAAAAGGCGAAGCCGGCGGATACATACCCTGTATGGCTAAATTATATTCTGGTATGGAAATTTTTTTGCTCTGCAAGACCTCCTCATCTCCGTAAGGCGCAAAAATATTAGGGTCAAAATCCGGCGCGGAGACCATGGCAAGAACCGCGCCCGTCTTAGGGTCAAGCGCAACTATGGCCCCGCGGCCAGTAAGAGATTTTTTTATGCTGTCCTGCGCTGCTTTCTGCGCATCAAAATTGAGCGTAGTGTAAATATCGCTGCCCGCGCGCCATTTATTGTCTTTTATAATACGTTTGACGCGGCCCACATGGTCCACCTCAAGCATCAGGCCGCCGTCGAGGCCTTTTAAATCAGACTCATAATGCCTTTCTATGCCGCTTTTGCCTATTTTGGAATTGAGCCGGTAATCAGCGTCCCCGCCCAGCCGTAACCAGGATTTATTGTCCATCGCGCCCATATAACCCACCAGGTGGGAGGCAAAAAAACCCAACGGATAGTAACGCTTTGTTTCTTCCAATATATAAAGGCCTGAGTAATAGACCTGCAACTCCGCAACGGCAAAGATTTTTTGCGGCGAAACATTTGACAGCAACAGCGTGGCCTTGCCGCTTTTGAAAGCATTGTTCAGCTTACGAAAAATTTCATCTTCAGGAATGGCAAGATGCAGCGAAATATCTGCGGCGAACGCGTCTGTGTATTCTTTATTCGGCGGCCGGCCGGCGGGCATATAATAAAGACTAAAGGCGGGCAGATTGCCGGCAATCACCGCGCCGTTATTTGCAAGAATTCTGCCGCGCGGAGCCGTGTGATATATTATCTGGGTGCGGTTTTCTTCCGCCGCATGCGCATAACGCTGGTGCGAGACCAGCTGTATATCAATAAGCCGCCACGCTATTACCGCGCCCGCGCAGCAGGCCGCTATTAAAAGCTTGCGCAAACGCCGCGTATGAAAGAATTGATCAGTTTTCATTTGCCTTCCCGACTGCGGATCGCAATATATTTAACGGCCAACGGATACGTTACCGGCATAAGCAGGCCGGTAATTATCGAGCCCACCAAAAAACTCACGAATCCCTGCCACAGAAATACGCCGGTGAAGATTTTGCCCAAAAAGCCGTATGCCAGCGTGGCCGCCATATTTATGAGGCAAGTAAGCACAATCTGCGGGCCGGATCCGCTGAAGTCTATTTTATTTTCAATTTTATGAAAAGCAAAGACAGCCAGCGTAAACACAAGCGCATATCCGCCGAACATCGCATTGGCGAAAAAGTCCAGAAACAAACCGCAGAAAAACGCAAAAGTATAAGCGGCGGCGCGGCCCGCGCGCGCGGCCGTAATAAGCGCGAAAACAAGCATGACGCCCACGTTTATATCCAGCGGGGAAAAGATATCCACAAACACCCAGTGCAAAAGCGTGGCAAACACAAAAACTGCAAAAATACAGATAAACCTCAAAATCATTTTTTGCCACCTTTTTGCGCGGTCTGCGCCGCGGCCGAGACTCCCTGCTCAGTCCCGCCGGAAGGTATTGGCGCGAGTATAAGAACCTCTTTGACGCCAAGCGGGTCAACAGCCAATTTAATCGGCGGCGAAATAAAGACCGCGTCCTTTTCATCGCGCACGCCGTACGCGGCAAGCGAGCCTATCAAAACTCCGTCTGGGAATAAAGCGCTTGATACTGAAGTATAAACCTTTTCACCTTTGGTTATCTGCGTCTCCAGCGGGATATATTTTGCCGCCATACCGCCGCGCCCGCTGCCGGCGGCGAGACACTCAATTCGGCTCTGATCAAGGAACGCCGTTACAAAAAAATCATCATCAGTGCTCAGCAGGATTTTTGAGGTATTTGGCGTTACCTCTATAACCTTGCCCAGCAGGCCCACGACCCCGTCGTCAACGCCGATGACGGGGGCCCGCAGTTCGACACCATCGTAGGAACCTTTGTCTGCTATCACCATGCTGCGGCGGCTGGGCTCGCGATAGGCGATTTTGGCCCATATGCCAGACCATTTCGTCTGTCTGGCAATGTTCAAAATTATACTGAGCCGTTCGTTTTCGCCGCGCAGGGCTTCGGTTTGCGCGTTATCTATCCTCAGACGGGCGATTTCATCTTTGAGAGCATTATTTTCGGCGGCGGCATTGATTAAATTCTTGACCGCATCTCCCGTGCCGTCAAGATAGCCTACGACAGCATTGGCCGCGCGCAACTGCGGGATAAAGACATAAGAAAGCACCGCACGCGCCGAGTTTACCGGCTTCTGCAAAGGCAAAACTATGACAAGCAGAGCCAGCAGTCCGTAAAACGCAGGCAGCCAGCGCACATAAATGCTTTCATAATTTCCTGTCTTCTTTTTACTCTTGTCTTTTTGCATTTTTTATTATTACGATTCACCGCTTGGGGATTCCGCGAAAAATAGAACGGCTATTGCCGCGATAAACAATGGCAAAAACGGGCCCCTCTATCTAAAAGAGCACCCGTTTATAATAGCCAAAGCCCGCAGCCGAAAAGCCTATTTCCTTATCTTGCCTTCTGCCAAAAATTCCAAATATTTGCCGGTGCCCAAAGCAACGCAGCAAAGCGGGTTTTCCGCGCGGTGAACGGGAATATCCGTCTCTTTATGTATAAGGTCCGTTATACCGCGCAGCAGGGAACCGCCGCCAGCCACCACCAGCCCGCGGTCAACAAGGTCGGCAGCGAGTTCCGGCGGAGTTTCTTCAAGCGTGCTTTTGACAAGCTCAACTATGGCTCGCGCAGGTTCTAAAAGCGCCTGGCGGATTTCCTCGGAAGTTACAGTCATCGTGCGGGGCAGACCCTGAGTCTGGTCGCGTCCTTTGACTTCCATGGAAGTTTCCTCATCCTGCGGGTAAACTGAACCGATTTTTATTTTAACGTCCTCGGCCGTAGTTTCCCCCACAATGAGATTGTACTTTTTGCGGAAATACTGGATAATGCATTCGGTAAGCTCATCGCCGGCGATATCTATAGATTTTGCCACTACCATGCCGCCGAGAGATATTACCGCCACTTCCGTGGTGCCGCCGCCGATGTCAACTATCATGCTGGCGTGCGGCTCGGTTATTGACAGATTGGCGCCCATGGCGGAGGCCATAGGCTCTTCTATAAGATAAACTTCACGCGCGCCGGCTTGTTTGGCCGCGTCTTCCACCGCGCGGCGTTCAACGCCCGTAATATCCGAAGGTATGCCTATTACAATACGCGGGCGCAAAAGGCTTTTGCGCGTGTGCACCTTGCGGATGAAATAGCGTATCATCTCCTGCGTAACGTCAAAATCAGCTATCACACCGTTTTTCATCGGGCGCACGGCTACTATGTTGGCGGGCGTCCTGCCGAGCATCTGCTTGGCTGTGCTGCCTACGGCCTTGACTTCGCCGCTGTCCCTGTCAAGCGCAACAACCGAAGGCTCGCTGAGCACTATGCCCTTATCTTTAACGTAGATAAGGCAGTTTGCGGTGCCAAGATCCATGCCCATGTCGTTTGACAACAGACCGCTTAAATAATCTATAAGCATTTATTCCACCAGTTTTACGATGGCTACTTCCGCATTATCGCCTTTCCTGATGCCGGCTCTGTAAATGCAGGTATAGCCGCCGTTCCTTTTAGCGTATCTTTCCGGCAGGACCTCAACCAGCTTCTTGTAAGCCGCGGTGTCATTAACGGCGTTTTTCAGAGCCAGTTTGTCGCCGGCTTTAGCGAGGGTTATAAGCCCCTCCACCTCACGGCGGACTTCCTTGGCTTTCTGCAATGTGGTTTTTACCTCTTCGTGCAGGACGATGCTTACCGCCATATTGGCCAGCATCGCCCTTTTGTGAGATGCCGTTCTGCCGAGTTTGCGGTGTCCGGTATTTTTAATCATTTTAAAGTCACTCCTTAGATTTTCATGCCGAGTTCAAGGTCCATATCGGCCAGTTTTATTTTGACCTCTTCCAGAGACCTCGCCCCGAAATTTTTTACCATTTTAAGCTGGGCTTCGCTCTTGCGCACAAGGTCGCGCACGGTTTTGATGCCTTCGGCTTTAAGACAGTTGACCGCGCGGGAAGAAAGTTCAATAAAATCAACGGACTGGGAAAGGATTTCCTCCTGCTTCTCGCTTAGCGCGGGCGCGGGGCTGGCCGCGGCCTCCGTCTGAGCCTGAGGAACGGGGACTGATTCTTCCTCGGCAATTTCGCCTTCTATCGTGAATATATACAGCGATTTGGAAAGCAGCACCGCCGCTTTGTGAAGCGCTTTGCGAGGCTCAAGCGTGCCGTCAGTGGTGATTTCAAGTATGAGCCTGTCATAGTCGGTCTTCTGGCCGACGCGCGCGGGCTCTACGTCATAATGCACCTTGAGTATGGGCGAAAAAATGGCGTCTATCGGCATAAAG